>JAFDAT010000014.1 GCA_019313725.1 Deltaproteobacteria bacterium | reverse complement strand
GCTGCAAAATAGGTAATTTGCCATCCGCGCCCTATCGTTTCCATGTTGTTTATGCAATCCTGGTTTTATGAATATGCTGACAGCGAAATCTGAAGGGGACCTGCATGCAAAATTAAGGCTGCTGGTCCTTTTTCGGATCCTTTTTTCCTCTATTCTACTGGGTTCGACCGTTATCCTGCAACTCAGTGAAGACGCCTCTCCTTTTTCCCGACCGCTCCTGATTCTATACGGGTTGATCGCCGGGATACTTATCCTTTCGTTCGTTTATGCCGTTATGCTGCCCAGAATCCGCAACGTGTCGGTGTTTGCGTTTGTGCAGATTGCGGTGGACACGGCGGTGGTGACTCTGATTGTTTTTGCAACCGGCGGTTATCTGAGTTTTTTCAGTTTTCTTTACCTGGTTGTGATCATCTATTCGAGTGTACTGCTTCACCGCCGGGGCAGCATGGTTATGGCTGTTTTCTGCGGTCTGCAGTACAGCGTGATGCTCGGGTTGGAGTATTACGGCATATTGTACCCCATCGGCCTGGAAGGCAGCCCGCTGTCACTGGACTATGAATGGAGCCGCATCGTCTACAAGGTCATGTTCATCGTGGTGGCCTGTTTTGCCGTGGCATTTTTGAGCGGTTTTCTAGCTGAGCAGACCCGGCGGACCAAGGGCGAACTCGAGGACATGGAAGAGCATGTCAAGCGGGTTGAAAAGCTGGCTTCCATGGGGGAAATGGCTGCCGGCCTGGCGCACGAAATAAAAAATCCGCTGGCATCCCTGGCGGGCTCCATCCAGATGTTGCGAGATGAGCTGTCTGACAACTCCGAAAACCATAAGCTGATGCAGATCGTATTGAGAGAGACGGATCGTCTCAACTCGCTGGTAAGCGATTTTTTAATGTTTGCCAAACCGCCCCATGGCGATATTGAAAAAATTGAACTGGACAGGGCCCTGGCGGAGATTCTGGAATTATTTGAAAAAGACGGTGACTGTGTCGACCGGATATCCCTAAAGCGGGAATTGATACCTGATATCTGGGTGGAGATGGACCCTCTCCATCTGCGCCAGATCCTCTGGAATCTGCTGCTCAACGCATCCGAAGCCATCCAGGGCCCCGGCACGATCTCCGTCGAGATGGCCTCCCCCAGAGCCCGCAAGGTCAGCATTGTTGTGTCAGATACAGGCATCGGAATTCCCGAGGAGAACCTGGAACAGATCTATGACCCGTTTTTTACAACCAAAACAAGGGGCACCGGACTGGGGCTCTCGATTGTGCACCGCATTCTTGAATCCTATGCGAGCCGGCTGGATGTCGAGACCAATACGGGCAAAGGGGCCGTCTTCAAATTCGGGCTCGAAAGGGTTGCTAAGACTTGACACTCCTCGGTAAATACGTTACCAAACACAGCTTAACTTTTACCGGCTGCAAGCTATAACGCCGGGTGATGAACCCTTCATTGCCGGAGCTTTAGCATAAACTATGAAATTGGAACATGACTGATGATGGATAAAAGTGAAATATTAGAAAAACGACAAAAGAAAGTTGCTGATTTAAGAGAGAAAATAAATCTCTTCCCCAATCATTTCAAGGTGGCGCATACGATCGGGGAGATCCAGGTAAAAATAAAAGATCTGGAAAGTGAAAACGACGGAGAGGACCAACCGGACGCTTCGCCGCTGAAAGAGAAATTCGAAAAAGAAATATTTGTTGCTGCCGGCCGCATGATGGCCATCAACCGCTTCGGCAAAGCCAGCTTCATCCGCTTCAGGGACCGCACGGGCCAGATGCAGGCCTATGTTCGCAAGGACAGGGTCGGCGCAGACACCTACAGCCTTTTCAAGCAGTTTGATATCGGTGATTTTGTGGGGCTGAAAGGAAGCATGTTTCAAACCCGGACCGGCGAGTGGACACTGCTGGCGGAAGAATTGACGCTGATATGCAAAGCCATGAAGCCTTTGCCTGAAAAATTTCACGGGTTGAAGGATCCCGAGAAACGCTATCGCCAGCGCTACCTCGACCTGATCATGAATCCTGAAGTACGTGAGTCGTTCATCCGGCGCAGCGGCATCATTCAGGCCATTCGAACATTTTTGCTGCAAAAAGACTTTTTCGAGGTCGAGACTCCCATGATGCACCCGATTCCGGGCGGGGCTGAGGCAACCCCTTTCAAGACGCATCACAATGCTCTGGGAATGGACCTTTTTCTGCGAATAGCGCCCGAGCTCTATCTCAAGCGCCTGGTGGTGGGGGGATTCGAACGGGTTTTCGAAATCAACAGGAACTTCAGAAATGAAGGTGTGTCAACCCGCCACAACCCTGAGTTCACCATGCTGGAATTTTACCAGGCTTATGCGGATTACGAAGATTTGATGGCGCTTACCGAAGAAATGTTCGTCTTTGTCGCCCGGAGCGTCATCGGGGCCGATAATTTTGTTTACCAGGGCAATACGATAAACCTGGCCGGGAAATGGAACTGCATGACCCTTACCCATGCCCTGGAAAAGTTGGGCGGCCTGGATACGGGGCTGCTGGGGAACCGTCAGGGCCTGCTGGACTTTGCCGCTGCCAAGGGGGTTAAACTCTCGAAAAAGGGGCGGCTGGGCAAGATTATCACCAAACTCTTCGATGTCCTGGTAGAACCCAAGCTGATACAGCCCACTTTTATTACGGGCTACCCCGTGGAAGTGTCTCCCCTTTCGCGGCGCAGTGAAACAGACCCGTCCCTGACGGATCGTTTCGAACTCTTTATAGCCGGCCGGGAGATAGCCAACGGGTTTTCCGAACTGAATGACCCGGACGACCAGAGGGAGCGCTTTCTCCAGCAGGTCGAGGACCGGGAGGCCGGCGACGACGAAGCGCACTACATGGACAAAGATTATATCGAGGCCCTGGAGTATGGCATGCCGCCGACGGCGAGTGAAGGCATCGGAATCGACCGCCTGGCCATGTTGCTGACGGATGCGGCTTCGATTCGGGACGTTATCCTGTTTCCGCATATGAAACCGAACCCGGCATAAATTTTCATGAGAACAAGCCAAAAGAGCATATGCAACAAGGTCATATTTTAAGGGGGATTGTCAATTTTCTGCAAATAAACCATGAAAATTTATTGGACTTGAAAATGGAGTGTATGATCGATTTGGTGCCATTGTGCATGGACCGTGTTGCCATACAGGGGCAAATGTATGTCATTTGAATACTTTATCGGCACGCGCTATTTAAAGGCCAAGCAAAAGCAGGCGTTTATATCCATAATCACGGTTCTTTCCGTGGCGGGTGTAACCGTCGGTGTTATGGCCTTGATCGTTGTGATTGCGGTTATGTCAGGGTTTGAAGATGACCTCAAATCCCGTATTCTGGGGGTGGAGTCTCACCTCGTCCTCATGCGTCATGGCGGCGCCTTCTCGGACTATCAGCCGGTTGTCGAAAAAATGGAGGCGGTCGAGGGCATAGAAGCGGTGACACCGTTCATCTATACCCAGGTCATGCTGCGTTCCGCCCACGGGGTTTCCGGGGCCGTGTTCAGGGGCATCGATCCGGACAGCGCAACATCCGTCATCAAGGGTATCGAGACCGGGGTGCTGTCAGTACAACCGGCTGGTTCGGAACAGGAATCGCCGGATATGAGAATTCCCGGAATTATCCTGGGCAAGGAGCTGGCCAGGAGCCTGCATGTCCTGAAGGGGGACATGGTCCAGGTGATTACCACCAAAGGCCTGATTTCTCCTACCGGGCATGTGCCTACCATGCGTCGGTTTGTGGTTAAAGGCTATTTTGAAACCGGTATGTATGAATATGATGGCTCCATGGCCTACGTCAACCTGGAAGATGCCCAGAAGATATTAAGGATGAAAGGTTCCATCAGCGGCATCGAGGCCAGGGTGACCGACATATACAAGGCCAGGGAGGTTGGCGAACGCGTGGTGGACGCACTCGGTTATCCTTACTGGGTCAGGGACTGGATGCAGATGAACCGCAATCTTTTTTCGGCCTTGAAACTGGAAAAAACCGTGATGTTCATCATACTGGCCCTGATCATCCTGGTGGCGGCATTCAATATTGCCAGCAGCCTCATCATGATGGTCATGGAAAAAACCAAAGATATAGCTATTCTTAAAGCCATGGGGGCCACCGATCGCAGCATCCGCAAAATTTTCGTGTATAAAGGTATGCTGATCGGTGCCATCGGGACATTTCTCGGGGTGGTGATCGGATTCATCATGTGCGCCCTCCTGGAAAAGTACAAGTTCATCGAACTTCCCGGAGATGTATATTACCTGACGACGCTGCCGGTGAAGCTGGATCTCCTGGATGTCATCATCATCGCGATGGCCGCGCTGGTGATCTGTTTTCTGGCGACACTCTATCCGGCCCGTCAGGCATCGAAACTGGATCCGGTTGAGGCAATTCGATATGGATAGGGAAACCATCTCCGTGCCCGATAAAGAGAACGGGTCAGAAAAGATCCCGGCTGCGGCCGGGAATCCGTTTATCCAGATCCGGGAGCTGTCCAAGAGCTTCACCAGCAGTGATGCGCCCATTGAAATATTAAAAGGGGTTAATTTCGATATTTCTTATGGGGAAACGCTGGCTGTGGTGGGTGCTTCGGGGATCGGCAAATCCACATTGCTGCATATTCTGGGAACTCTGGATCGGCCGGACAGCGGGATGGTACTGTTCAAGGGTGAGGATGTTTTCAGTTTCAACAGTGCGGAACTTTCTAAATTCAGGAACCAGTCAATCGGCTTCATGTTCCAGTTTCACCACCTGCTTCCGGAATTCAGTGCTCTGGAAAATGCAATGATGCCGGCGCTTATCAACGGGTTTACCAAAAAAGATGCCGGCGCTGCGGCCGAATCCATACTGGTCAGGTCGGGGCTTGAACATAGGCTTTCCCACCGGGTTGGAAAGCTGTCCGGCGGAGAGCAGCAGCGGGTGGCCCTTGCGCGCGCGCTGGTACTCAAGCCCAGTATTTTGCTGGCCGACGAACCCACCGGAAATCTCGACCGGAAGAACAGCGATCAGATGCATGATCTTCTTTTTGAGTTGAACCGGGAACTGTCCATGACGATGGTAGTGGTGACCCATAACATGCAGCTTGCATCCTATATGTCCCGTCGCGTCACGATCATGGACGGACAGCTTGTGGAAAAGGGGTGAGGGCTGCCTGATGATGAAACGTCTCTGCCTGGCATTTCTCATAGCCGTGATCCTCGCGCCCTGGTCCGCTGCGCATTCAAGGGAATCCAAAACCGTTGCCGTACTGCCTTTCCAGATCAATGCCCAGGAAGACCTGAACTATCTGCAGAACGAGATCCCGGAGCTGATTAAAAAGCAGCTGCGTGACGCGGATGCCGTTATCGTCGAACCGGACAGCGGGGTGATTTCCACCTGGCAGCAGGCCAGGGGAAATCCTGACATTGCAGCACAAATAGGGGCCAAGGCCGGTGCCGAAAATATCGTATGGGGGAGTCTGACCCGTATGGGCCAGCGCTTCAGCCTGGATGCCAAATTGTTGACGATTTCCGGTAAAACAGTGTTGAAAAAATTTTATGCCGAAGGTGAAGGCATAGACGATCTGCTGTCCACCATCGGCAGGCTGGCCGATGATATCTCTCTGAGCCTGTTTGGGCAGGAAACCATTTCGGAATTACGACTGGAGGGAAATCGGCGTATCGAAACCGATGCGATCATGCGCTACATCCGGACCAAGCCCGGAGATGTCTACATGCCGAAAAAACTCTCCGACGATCTTAAATCCGTCTATTCCATGGGCTATTTTGAGGATATTCGCATTGAGTACAAAGATAGTGTGGATGGGAAAATCATCATATTCAAAGTGGACGAAAAGCCGACCATCCGGCGAATCAAATTCAAAGGCAACGATGCTTATGACAACGAAGAGATCATGGAAATCATGAACATCAAATCAGGATCGATCCTCAATATTTTCAAAATCCAAAATAATATCATACGCATCGAGAACCTCTACAAGGAAAAGAACTATCACAATGTCAAGGTGACATATTCGGTGAATGAACTGGAAAACAATCAGGGGGACCTGCTGTTCATCATCGAAGAGGGGGACAAGGTCAGGATCAGGGAAATCAGTTTTGAGGGCAACACGGTCTACCCGGACAAGACCCTCAAACGGGTGATCAAAACAGACGAAAAGGGTTTCTGGTATTTCATTTCGAGTTCGGGAGAATTGAACCGGGACGATCTGAAGCAGGATGTCTCCATTTTGGCCAGTTTTTATCACAACCGCGGCTATATTCAGGCCAAGGTGGGTGCTCCGCTGGTTGAATTCAGGGATGATATGATATATATCAAATTTAAGATAACCGAAGGCCCGCGTTTTACGGTCGGGTACGTTGGCATTACCGGTGATCTGATTATACCCGAAGATCAACTGCGCGAACGGATGATGATCACACAGGAAGCGTATTACAACAGAGAAACCGTCCGCAATGATGTTCTGGCCATAACCGATATCTATTCCGACGAAGGGTATGCCTATGCGGATATATTTCCACGTATCCAAAAGGATTTTGACAATCTGAAGGTCGATATCGAGTTTATTGTTAAAAAAGGCCGGCAGGTTTATTTCGAAGCCATCATTATCGGCGGGAACACAAAAACCCGGGACAAAGTCATCCGTCGAGAATTGAAAGTCTTCGAGCAGGAACTTTTCAGCGGGAGACGCCTGAAAAGAAGTATGCGTAATCTCTTTCGTTTAGATTTTTTCGAAGATGTCAAAGTCGACACCATGGAAGGCAGCGGTGATGACAAAATGGTACTGAAGATCGATGTGGTGGAGAAGGCCACGGGGAGCTTCAGCCTGGGGGGTGGTTACAGCAGTGTGGAGTATGCCTATGCGACCGCTTCCGTGACCCAGCGCAACCTTTTTGGCCGCGGCCAAAATTTGCAGCTCAAGGCGCAAATCAGCGGGGTGTCGCAAACCTATATGCTCAGTTTTACCGAACCCTATTTCCTGGACAAGCGTCTGTCGACGGGCTTCGACATTTATAATCAAACCAGGGATTACACCCAATATGACAAGGACAGCATCGGCGGGAAGGTGCGGCTAAGTTTTCCAACCTGGGATTTTACGCGGTTCTTCTGGAACTACCGCTATGATATCAGCGATGTGTACAACATCAATGATGATGCGGCGAACTCCATACAGGAGATGGAGGGGGTCAATGTCACCAGCAGCACCAAAGTGACAATGAAGTACGATTCCCGGGACAAGATTTTCAATACGACAGAGGGGTCCCTGAACAGTATCGCCGTGGAGTACGCCGGCCTCGGCGGAGACATTGCCTTCACCAAATATGTCGGTGAATCCGGCTGGTTTTTTCCGATGTTTTTGGGGACGGTGGGCATGATTCACGGCAAGCTGGGCTATGTGCAGGAGAATCCCGACGGTTTTCTTCCGGACTATGATAAATTTTACCTGGGCGGCATGAATTCGGTACGCGGTTTCGAGTGGCGGGATATTCATGCCGTCGATGAAAACGGCGATACGGTTGGCGGTAATTCAATGGTCCAGATCAACATTGAATACCAGATACCGCTCGTTCCGACCGCCGGTGTCGTGGGGGTTGTTTTCGTGGATGTGGGCCAGGTCTACGGTGAAGACGAACCCATTGACCTGGAGCAGACGCGGGAGAGCGCCGGCGGCGGTTTCAGGTGGTATTCCCCCATGGGGCCCATTCGGCTTGAATATGGATACATTCTCGACCCGCTGCCGGGCGAAACGCGGGGGCGGTGGGAGTTTTCCATGGGGACGGTGTTTTAAATGCGCTCGTAACGTGTAAAACGTGAGACGTGAAGGGTGAAAGTACACCTGGTGCCTTCTGTTTTACATTTAACGAAAACAGGGAATAATGAGGTGATGAATATGAGAAATGGAAATGCGGTACTGGTGATAATTGCAGTGATGGTGTGTATGATGGCCGCGCCTTGTCTGGCGGCGGATGTGGCCAAAATCGGCATCGTGAACATCCAGAAAATCCTGCTGACATCGGCTGCCGGGAAAATCGCTAAGGCGGAGATCAATAAAAAGGCGCGCGCGATGGAATCCCAACTGAATGAAAAAAAATCTGAGATTCAAAAATTGCAGGAAACCCTCGAACGCGAATCCCTGGTCATGAGTAAGGAAAAACGAGATGAGAAAGAGCGGGAAATACGCATCAGGGTCAATGATATCAAATCCCTTAAAAACAAGTTCGAAAAGGATTTGAAGGTACTTGAAAGCAGGGTTGTTCAGAAGATACAAAAAGAGTTTGAAGCCATTGCCCAGGAAATGGGCAAGGAGCAGGGATATCTGCTGATCATCACCAACCCGGTGGTCATCTATGCGCCGAATTCCATTGACATTACCGACGAGCTCATCCAGAAATACGATGCCGTTTTTTCAAAGAAAGGCGGATCGTTCGATTTTTAACTGAATCAATAAAGGCCTTCGGGCTCACTTTAAACGGACTTACCATGAGAGTTTCAATCGCAGAGATTGCAAAACGGGTCAACGGGGAGGTGCGGGGAGATCCAGACCAGCTGGTTTCAGGCATAGCACCGTTTAATGAAGCCACGGGGCAGGACATCACCCTTGCATCCGAGGCAACGTTTTTACAGCGGCTGGAAGAGACGGATGCGGGTTGTATCATCGTACCGCAAACCTACCCTGGCGGTACGAGGAACCTGATTCTGGCCCACAACCCGCGGGTGGCATTCGCCCGGGTTGTGGCTATCTTTCATCCGTTTCCGGAACCGGAGATGCACCTCAGTGAACGGTCAATGATCGGCAAAGATGTCGTGCATGGCGAAGCGGTCTTTGTGGCACCGTTTGTCAGCATCGGGAACCGGGTCAGGCTCGGCAGCCGGGTCAGAATTCACCCGCACGTGTATATCGGGGACGATGTTACCATCGGTGATGATGTGGAGATCGAGCCCAATGTGACCATCCTGGGACGCTGCAGCATCGGCAGCCGGGTGATTATTCACGCGGGCACGGTTATCGGCAGTGACGGATTCGGTTTTGCCCCTGACGGCTCACGGTATCACAAGGTTCCGCATGTCGGCACGGTGGTGATCGAAGATGATGTGGAAATCGGCGCAAACAACACCATCGACCGGGCGACCTTCGGGAAAACATGGATAAAACGAGGTGTCAAAACAGACAACCTCATCCAGATCGCCCATAACGTTGAAATCGGGGAAAATACGGTCATTGCCGCGTTGACGGGGATTTCCGGCAGTGTTACCATCGGCAGACACGTCATTTTAGCGGGCCAGGTCGGTGTCGGCGACCATCTGACCGTGGCCGACAATGCTGTTGTCGGCCCCCAGGCAGGGGTCGCAAAATCGGTTGCTGCGGGTGAGACGCTCATAGGCTCTCCGGCCATCCCGATCAAGAAATTTTTGCGTATGAGCGTCCTGTTGCCCGGATTACCGGAAATGAAAAAGAAGCTGAACAAACTGGAAAAAAAAATACGCAAGCTGAAACCCAATTCGTCTGAGCCGGAGAAAAGATGAACATCAAATTTTTTAAGGACTGAGGTTCAAACATGGGTGTTTATGATATTCAGAAAATTATGCAGCTCCTGCCCCACCGGTATCCGTTTCTTCTGATCGACAGGGTGGAAGAACTCGTTCCCGGAAAAAAGATCATTGCTTTGAAGAACGTAACCATCAACGAACCCTTCTTCCAGGGCCATTTCCCGGGAATTCCAGTGATGCCGGGGGTGATTATTTTAGAAGCCATGGGGCAGGCGGGCGGGGTGCTGGCCTATGCCTCGTTTGCTGAGAAAATGGAGAACAAAATCATTTTTTTTACGGGCATTGACAAGGCACGGTTCAGAAAACCCGTGGTGCCGGGTGATCAGTTGATATTTGAATTAACACTGATACGGAGAAGGGCCAAACTCGTTCGCATGGCAGGCATTGCCACCGTCGATGGGAAAAGGGTGGCGGAAGCGGAGTTGATGGCTGCATATGGAGAAAAAACATGATACATGAGACGGCGATTGTCCATCCAAAGGCGGAAGTGGGCGAGAATGTTGAAATCGGTGCATTTTCGGTCATACGTGAAGAGGTTACCATCGGCTCCGGTACGAAGATCGGGCCCCATGTGGTAATCGATCCCTATGTAGATATCGGCGGCGATTGCAAGATATATCAGTACGCGGCCATCGGGGCGGAACCGCAATCTCTGAAATTTTCAGGAGAAAAGACTTTTGTCAAGATCGGCCGCGGCAATGTTATCCGGGAGTTTGTCACCATTCACCGGGGAACATCTTTCGGTGGTGGCGTCACCGAAACCGGTGAAGAGAATTTTATCATGGCCTATTCCCACATCGCCCATGACTGCAGGCTCGGCAGGAATGTCGTGCTGTCCAATAACGCCACGCTGGGGGGGCACATAACCATAGGCGACTATTCCACCGTGGGCGGCCTCGTCGCTATTCACCAGTTCGTCCGTGTCGGCAACTACGCTTTTATCGGCGGTAAATCCGCCGTGGTCAAGGATATCCCCCCTTATATGATCGCGGCCGGCGACCGGGCAAAACTGCATGGTCTGAATGTGGTCGGTTTGAAGCGGCAGGGGTTTTCAGGCAACACACTGTCCACGTTGAAGAAGGCATATCGTCTGGTATTCCGCATCGGTCTTACCCTGAACGAGGCCATCGAGCGGGTGGCAGCCGAAGTAGAGCAGACACCGGAAGTGGTTCACCTGATTGAATTTATTAAATCTTCTCAGCGCGGGATTACCAGATAAGGCGACATGCGAATCGGACTCATCGCAGGCAGCGGGCAGTTTCCCATTATTTTCTGTAAAAAGGCCAGAAAAGCGGGGTTTGAAATATATGCTGCGGCCTACCATAAGGAAGCGGACCCGGAGCTTGCAGAGCATGTGGACCGGATCGAATGGTTTTACCTGGGACAGGTCAACCGCCTGATTAACTATTTCAAGCAGCACCAGATCAGCCAGACGGTTCTGATGGGGGGCATCAAAAAGACGAAGCTTTTTAAAAACCTGAAGCCCGACATCAAAGCGATTTCACTTATTGCCGGATTACGGCATACCCACGATGACGGAATTATGCGGGCGTTTGCCGGCCTGCTTGAAAAAAACGGGATCACAGTGAGACCGTCGACGTTTTTGCTGCCGGATCTTCTGGCACCCGAAGGCTGCTGGACAAAACGCAGACCATCACGGGGAGAAAAGTCCGAAATCGAATTGGGATGGAACGTGGCCAAGGAGATCGGGCGCCTGGATATCGGACAGTGCGTCGTGGTTGGGGGCGGCAGTATTCTGGCTGTCGAAGCCATTGACGGAACGGATGCCACCATAAAGCGAGGCGGCGGGCTCAGCGACGGGAATGCAGTTGTAGTAAAAGTCTGCAAGCCGATTCAGGACGAACGTTTCGATGTTCCGGCCATCGGCGTGGAGACCATTCGGACCATGTCCGCCGCCGGGGCACGGATTCTGGCAATCGAGGCCGGCAAGGCGGTGGTCTTCAACCGCCAGGCGATGATCCGGCTGGCGGATGAACATGGTATCGCCATTGTTGCTCTGGACAAACCATAAATATTAAAACATCATGAATCCAACAAAAAAGCATATTCGTGCTGCCGTGGTCGGGGTCGGCTACCTGGGACAATTTCATGCCCAGAAGTATGCCAAAATGGAGAATGTGGAGCTTGTGGGCGTTGTCGATACTGACATTGAAAGGGCCCACGAAATTGCATCGGCGTTGAGCACCAGGGCGTATTCGAATTACCGTGACCTGTTCGGCAAAGTGGATGCCGTCAGTATTGTGGTGCCGACATCGGCTCATTTCGAGGTGAGTCGGGCGTTTTTGGAGCATAATATTGATCTGCTCATCGAAAAACCCATCACGACCACCATAGAGGAAGCGGATGCGCTGATTGGAATTTCCGAGTCCCGGGGCCTGCTGGTGCAGGTCGGCCACCTCGAACGCTACAACCCGGCGGTTGTGGCCCTCAAGGATATCATCAAAAATCCGATATTTATAGAGTCTCACCGCCTGAGCATCTTTAAATCCCGGGCAACGGATGTCAGTGTGGTGCTGGACCTCATGATACACGATATCGATATTATCCTGAATTTTGTCAAATCAGAGCAGAAGCATATACATGCCACGGGCATGCCGGTGGTTACGGCAAATGTCGATATCGCCAATGCCCGGCTCGAGTTCAGGAACGGTTGTGTGGCGAATATAACCGCCAGCAGGATTTCAATGAAAGATGAACGCAAGATCCGAATTTTTCAGAGAGATGCTTACATTTCCATAGATTTTGCCAATCATGAAGCCACGATTGTGCACCGGAAAGCGGGTAAAACCGACGGTCTTATTCCTGGAATGGAGATCGAGACCCGGACTTTTGCCAAAGGCGATGCCCTGGACGATGAACTCAAATCCTTTATAGGCTCCGTCAGGACCCGCATGCAGCCATCCGTGACCGGACAAATGGGGCGTGACGCACTGAAAACAGCCCTGGACGTCATGTCCCGGATACACCAGGCCCGTGCGCATCTCATGCAGCACTAATGCCATGAAACCAAAGCCGGACAGAAAATGTGTCATGATCATAGCCGGTGAAGCCTCCGGGGATCTTCACGGGGCGAACCTGGTGAAGGCATTGCAGGCGCGTGATCCGGAGATATTTTTTTGCGGTATCGGCGGCCGGGCGCTCAGACAAGCCGGTGCCAGGATTATTGTCGACGCATCCCAACTGTCGGTGGTCGGTATCACCGAGGTGTTGTCAAAGGGTTTTTCACTGCTAAATGGGATTTCCCTGGCAAAACAGCTCCTCAAAAGCCTCAAGCCCGATCTCCTGATTCTCATAGATTTTCCGGATTTTAACCTGCACATCGCTTCAAAAGCCAAAAAGATCGGTGTGCCGGTACTTTATTACATCAGCCCGCAATTGTGGGCCTGGCGGGCGGGTCGGGTCAAGAAAATTAAGGCGCTGGTGGATCACATGGCTGTGATTCTGCCTTTTGAAGTGGATTTTTACAGAGACCATGGCGTGTCGGCCACCTATGTGGGGCATCCTTTGCTGGATGGCGAGGCGCCCTTGCCCTGTTCAAACCGGGATCACCGGTCGGCGCATGCGGTCGTGATCGGCATTCTGCCGGGTTCCAGGGATAAGGAAGTCATCCGCAACCTGCCGGCCATGCTTTCGGCAGCAGCCGTAATTCAGCGCAGGATGGAGCGGGTAAAGTTTGTCATCTCACAGGCGCCTACCGTGGAAAAAGATCTCATGGACGGTATTGTGGCCGGCTGCGACAGCGGTGTCGACTACCGGGTTACCACGGATCCGGTGAGTGATATTTTCAAGGAGTGCAGCCTGGTGATCGCCGTTTCCGGGACGGTGACCCTGGAAGCGGCGATATGGGGAACGCCTGCCGTGATCATCTACAGGGTGTCCCCCGTCAGCTACTGGCTGGGCAGGGCCCTCATCAATGTCAAACATATCGGACTGGTGAATCTCATTGCCGGACGTGAGATCGTTCCGGAACTCGTTCAGCAGAATGCGTCCCCGGATAATATCGCCCGGGTTGTGTTGGACCTCCTGGCGGATAACGGCCGCATGGAAGCGATCAAGGCCGGCCTGGTGGAAGTCAGGGGTATTCTGGGCGGTGCGGGAGCCTCCGACAGGGTGGCGGAAATCGCCATGGAGATGCTCAAATCACAATAACCAACGTTCAAAATTCCAAACAATTGGCTTTTGATTTTATTTGAGAGTTCCGGTTTATCCGGGTTGGGATCCAAAGGGCCAGGGATTCGAGTGAAAAACAATAAGATATTCAGAGAACGCCACTATCATCTGCTTGGGATGGTGAAGGACAACTGGGGCAAGATGATCACGGCCATGATGTGCCTGCTGGCCATGGCCGCCACGGAAGCCGGGATTCCATTTCTGATGAAGCCGGTCATCGACGATATTTTCATCAAAAAGGACCTGGAGATGCTGAAGCTGATCCCCCTGGCGGTGATCCTGCTCTATGTCGTCCGGGGCGTGGCTATGTACGGCCAGGAGTACCTGATGAATTATGTCGGTGAGGACATCATCCGAAAGCTGAGGAATCAGCTTTACAGCTGTATACAGGATCTGTCCCTGGCCTTTTTCCACAGGGAAAAAACCGGAACGCTCATGTCCCGGATCACCAATGACGTCCACATCATCAAGACCATGGTTTCCACTGCAGTAACCGGTTCTGTCCGGGATGTCTTTACCTTGATCGGTTTGACCGGTGTGATATTCTACCGGGACTGGAAACTGGCCTTGTTGGCCATGGTGGTGCTGCCGATCGCTTTTTATCCCATTGTGGAGTTCGGGCGCCGCATCCGCAAGGTCAGCACCGGCCGTCAGGAAGCCATGGCGGAAATGACGTCGTTTCTGCATGAAACACTTGCCGGTAACAAAATAGTGAAGGCCTTCGGTGCGGAATCCTATGAAAAACAGCGCTTGAACGCAAAGTCGAAACGGTTGTTCAAGTTCGAGATGAAGTCTGTAAAATACCGTTCGCTCACATCGCCCGTCATGGAGTTTCTGGGCGGTCTGGGAGGCGCCGGTGTCATCTGGTATGGGGGGTATAAAGTCATTACCGGAGCCTCTACGCCCGGAACATTTTTCTCATTTCTCGCGGCGGTGATTCTTCTTTACGGCCCGGTGAAAAAACTGGCCAAGGTAAATACCCGCATACAGGAGGGGATGGCGGCGGCAGACAGGGTGTTCGACATTATAGAGATGGAATCCGATATTGTTGAACCGGAGCACCCGCGCACACTGAAGGCAGGTAACCATAACGTTACCTTTGAGAATGTGCATTTCAGGTATGAAGAAGATATGGTTCTGAAAGGTATCGACCTGGAGGTTGCCTCCGGCGAAATTCTGGCCCTTGTGGGCATGAGCGGCGGCGGTAAGACTTCCCTGGTAAACCTGATACCGCGTTTTTACGATGCCACTCTGGGCGCCATACGCATCGACGGCATCGATATCAGGGATGTATCCGTTGCCGCCTTGCGGCAGCAGATTGCCATCGTAACCCAGGAACCCATTCTGTTCAACGACACGGTGAGAAACAATATCGCTTATGGCAGCCGGGATGCTTCGGCCGAGGCGGTCGAAAATGCGGCCAGGGCCGCCTATGCTTATGATTTCATCCAGGGATTTCCCAAGAAATTCGAAACTGTGATTGGGGAATTGGGCGGACGGCTGTCCGGTGGGGAAAAACAGAGAATTTGTATCGCCAGGGCCCTTTTAAAGGATGCGCCCATTCTGATACTGGACGAGGCTACCTCCGCCCTCGACGCGGAATCGGAGACACTGGTGCAGAAAGCGCTTGAAAATCTGATGAAAGGACGCACCACCTTTGTGATTGCCCACCGGCTTTCGACGGTGGGCTTCGCCAGCAGGATCATCGTGCTGGTGGGTGGTGAAATCGTTGAGCAGGGTACCCGTGATGTGCTCCTGGAGCAGATGGGGGTATTTTACAAACTTCACCAAATGCAGTTCAAGCAAAATAGGTCCGATGTTGGAACTGATTAAAAAATTCGATACTGCCCTGTTTTTCATGATCAATCGAGACTGGAAAAACGGGTTGTTTGATGCGTGCATGCCGGTCATATCGGAGGTTCAGTATTTTTTTATTCCGATTGCTTTTTTCTGGCTCTTTCTGATCCTGAAGAAAGATGTCAAAACACGTACTGTCGCCTTAGTGATTTTCGCGGTGATCGCCACTTCCGATATTGTCAGTGCACGCGTGTTAAAACCCTTTTTCGAAAGGCCCAGGCCTTATCAAGTCCTTCCCGGCATCGATTACTACAGGGACGCGTGGCGGACCACGCCTGCGAAGATGGAGGCGTCTGACAGCACCAATTTTTCCATGCCGTCCTCCCACGCCACCAACATGTTTGCCGCCGCCGTTTTTCTGAGCTGGTTTTTTCCCAGCTATGCCTGGCTCTATCTGCTGCTGGCTTTGATGGCAAGCTATTCCAGGCCCTACCTGGGGATGCACTACCCGCTCGATGCGGTCGCCGGCGGAGTGCTCGGTAGTACTATCGGCATTTTATACGCCCTGCTTGCCGAAAGGATTGCCGGATTGTTTCAGCGAAAGAAGCCGTCCGCGGTGCCGGATACTGAAAATGGAGAGAATAAAAAATAAGGTTCATCACGAAATGTGGCCGATATTGCTCAGCCGCAGCTGCCATACCCTGTAGATGGCTTCGAGCACGATCTTCTTGGACATTTTTGATTTTCCCTGCAGCCTGTCTTCAAAAAGGATAGGATACTCAAAAAACCGGAAGGCATGGGCAAAAGCCCGGTATTTGAGTTCGATCTGGAAGGCGTAGCCTTCGGATCTGACGGTGTTGAGGTCGATTTGTTGCAGCACATCCTTTTTCCAGACGTTGAACCCGCCGGTCAAATCATTAATGGGCAGGTTGAGGATTGTTCTGGCGTACAGGGATCCGAATATCGAGATAAATTTGCGCCCCAGGCCCCATCCTTTGACGCCGCCGCCTTTGACATAGCGCGAGCCGACAATGAAGTCGGACGTTTTTGTCTTGGCCAGCATCCCTTTAAGATACCGGGGATGGTGCGAAAAATCGGCATCCATTTCCACAAAAATGTCATAGTCCTTGTCGAGCCCCCAGTTGAAACCATCGATATAAGCGGTTCCCAATCCGGATTTTCTTTTTCGCTGCAGAATAAATAGAGCAGTGCCGAATTCATTTTCAATGAGATTTTTTACAATGGCGGCGGTACCGTCAGGGGAGTTGTCGTCGACCACGAGGAGGTGGATTCGCGGAAGATTCACCGCTT
This sequence comes from Deltaproteobacteria bacterium, assembly GCA_019313725.1. Lineage (GTDB taxonomy): Bacteria > Desulfobacterota > Desulfobacteria > Desulfobacterales > B30-G6 > JAJDNW01. The sequence goes on along the minus strand of JAFDAT010000014.1, from coordinate 10,118 downwards.
TTGAAAAAACCATGCGGATGATCTTTTCAACGTTTGGTGCCTCATTGTACGTGGGCATGACAATCAATGGTTTCATTGTTTTTTCCCTGCTCTCACATCATCCGGATGGGTCGGTACATAGTGCCGATACGGCTTTGAAGTCATGGCTCTGGAATAATGCCGAGGCTGGATAAAGTCAAGGTCAAAAGCCAAATGCCTGAATCCTGTGGTTGCATAAACAACATGGCACGATATAGATCTGTTCTATTGACTTCAAACCAAAAGGTCAATAATATCAGCATCGCCCCTAAATATTCAATGGCTTAAAAAATTGTCAAAACAGTTAGTTATGAAGATCAATTCAATCATAAATCGATACCTGTTCAAGGAGATGCTGCCGCCGTTCTTTATCAATGTCAGCTTTCTGCTGTTTGTCTTTTTGATGACCAAGATTCTTGATATCACCAACTACATCGTCAACTACAAGATCGGCCTGCTGGTGGTTCTGAGTATGCTGTTCTACACCATGCCGTTTTTCCTGCAGTTTGTTATTCCCATGTCGGTTATGATCGCCGTACTGCTGACCTTTATGCGCATGTCGGGAGACAATGAGATCATCGCTCTGAAAGCCAGCGGCGTGAGCATTTACCAGTTTTTCCCTCCGGTCATACTTTTTTGTGTTATCGGAAGCCTGATGACCATGCATTTGACAATTTACGGAATTCCGTGGGGAAGCAGTTCTCTGAAGGCACTGACTGCCAGGGTGGCGGCTTCCAGTTTTGAAATCGGGCTGAAATCGAGAACTTTCAACGACACGTTCAAGGGCGTGATGCTCTATGTCAGCAAGATAGATACGGGAAACAAGGAACTCATCGATATCTTTATTGAGGACAAACGCAGTGAAAATATGGTCAGCACCATCATTTCGCCCCGGGGTAAACTTTTCAGCGACCCGGAGAATCTGATTTTCCGGATGAGGCTCTGGGACGGGATCATCAACCAGGTGAATATCAAAACAAGAAGCGTCAATTCTATTCAGTTTGACACCTATGATGTTCGTCTGGATATAAAAGCGATCATGCAGGGCAGCAAAAAGAGGCGCAAAAGCAGGACCGAAATGAGTCTTGCCGAAATGCGTGAATTCATGGAAACGTCCCGGGAAAAAAATACGGGCTATTATAAAACGCTCATGGATTACCATAAGAAATTTTCCGTTCCGTTGGCCAGCATCGTCCTGGGACTACTGGCGGTGCCCCTGGGATTTCAGGTCACGGTGCGCAAACGTTCTTCAGGGCTGGTGCTCGGCCTGTCGTTTTTCCTGGTTTACTACATCCTGCTGACAGCTGGGTGGGGCTTCGGGGAGTCGGGTAAGTATCCTCCCTTTATCGGCATGTGGGCGCCGAATGTGATCATGGGGGCCATTGCTGCGTTCTTCACTTTCCGGGCAGGCCGGGACCGGCCGTTCCTGTTTGCTGCGCTGCCGGATGCTGTCCACAGGTTAATCCAAAAAATGTTTAGAAGAAAATAGAGACGCGCATGTCCATCATTCAAAGATACCTTACCAGGGAGATCCTCAAGCAGCTCGGTATAGTCCTGCTGGCGGTCGTCAGCATTTACGTTATTGTCGACTTTTTCGAAAAGTCCGACAATTTCCTGAAAGCCGGTCTGCCGGTTTCACGGACGATTACGTTTTTTGCGTTGAACATTCCTTTTGTGGTGTCGCAGATTGCGCCCATCGGCCTGCTGCTCTCCATCATCATTGTATTCAGTCTGATGAACAGGAACAATGAACTGCTGGCGCTGAAAAGCGGGGGGATCGGCGTTTACAGCCTTTTGCGGCCGGTGCTGATTCTGGGGATCGCCATCGCCGTGGTGTTGTTCTGGTTCTCGGACAGGGTTGTTCCGGAAACAACGGTCAAGGCGAACAGTATATGGATAGAGGAAGTGAAGAAGAAATCCCTGATGTCTTCCAGGGAAAAGAATATCTGGATCAAAGGTAACCGGCGGATTACCCATATTACCTATTATAATCCCGTAAAGAAGATCATTTATGGGGTTTCCGCCAGCTATTTTGATGAACGGTTCCGGTTGATACGCAAAATAGACGCTGAAGAGGGACATTTTCAGGACAATGAATGGCGGCTGTATGAACTGATCGAACAGACGCGGGTTGAAACATCAGATGCGTTTAAGGTGGCCTATGTTAAAGAGATGCGGGCACACCTTGACTTTGTTCCTGAAGACCTTGCCAAAGTGGTCAGAAAGCCCGAGGAGATGAGCTATAAAGAGTTACTGGCGTATATCCGCAAGGTGGAAAAAGAGGGTTACGATGCCACCATTCATCGGGTGAATCTTTACGCAAAACCGGCATTTGTATGTGTGTGTATTGTCATGTGCCTCATCGGCATGGGGCTTTCCATCCGCAAGGGTACGGACAAGGGTATATTTTTAAGCATCACCTATGGAATTGCCCTGGCTTTTTTTTACTGGGTAGTGCACAGTTTCTGCCTCTCACTGGGTTACGGTGAGATGCTGCCGCCTGTGGTGGCGGCCTGGACGGCCAATTTTATTTTTATTACCCTGGGGGTTCTTATACTGGTGTATGCTGAATAAACCCTCCGGCTTTTGCAACGATAGGGGGGGTAAACCATAGAGTAAGCTGATTATGCGCGCACAAATCGAAACTGTCATGCAAGGTGATATTCAGGAAGGCCCGGGATGGCTGCGTGCCGGTTTGTCGGCGGCAGCCGGGCTTTACCGGGCGGGTATCCGGCTGCGAAAGACAGCCTATGCAAACGGGTGGATCAAGACAGCCCGACTTGACTGCAGGGTGGTTTCCGTGGGCAACCTCACGTTGGGCGGGACCGGAAAGACACCCATGACCATCTACCTGGCTCGGTTGATACAGTCATACGGATACCGGGTTGCGGTGATCAGCAGGGGCTATAAAGGCAGCGCGGAAGCGCAAGGCGGTGTGGTGAGCGATGGAACAGGGCTCTTAATGCCGGCTTCGGCATGCGGGGACGAAGCCTATATGATGGCCAGGGCCCTCGAGAATATACCCGTTTTGGTGGGCCGGGACCGCTACGCGATCGGCAGGACGGCCATTGCCAAATTCGACCCCGAGGTTGTTCTCCTGGATGATGCATTCCAGCACATCCGGCTTGTCCGGGACATCGATCTTGTTTTATTGGATGCTGAAAAACCGTTTGGCAACGGCAAGCTTTTTCCCCGGGGTGTACTGAGAGAGGAAAAAGCAGCGTTGCAGCGTTGCAGTGCGGTTGTCCTGACGAGGGCCGACCAGGCTGGCACCGCTGCCTCTGTAATTGTCGATCAGGTTTTAGATGGGAAACCTCTGTTTCAATGTGTTCACCAACCCTATATCGCCGAGGTCATTTCAGGGAAAGAAGGCCATGCCAGCCAAATCCGGCAAACCACAGATCACCCCGGTCTTAATGGTTTAGAGGGGCGGCGTGGATATGTCTTTTCCGGTATTGCAGATAACACGCGTTTCCACAGGACCATTGAACAGTCCGGGGTGCATATTTGCGGAACTTCCCAATTTGGGGACCATCACACGTATTCTGAGACAGAACTGAAGCACATTGTGAACGCTGCCGAGGAAAGCGGTGCTGAATTGATTATGACCACTGAAAAAGACTATTCACGCATTCCCCTAAACGTGAAATGGCCATCGGACCTCGTGGTTGTGGGGGTAAAAATCCAGTTCTCGGATGGTGCGTTTGATCGGTTTATTTTGGAGCAACTGAAGCTTAAGCGTATTCAAGGTTGACCATAGGGTTTTTTTAAGGCATGCATGCCCTTTTTAATGAAAGGAATCAAAATTCAATGAAATCAATGACTCGAAAACAGGTTTTGGTTACCGGCGGGGCTGGTTTTCTTGGTTCACATCTTTGTGACCGGCTGCTCAGAGACCGGCACGATGTCCTCTGTGTCGACAATTTTTTTACCGGCGCAAAGGACAATATCATTCATTTACTGGAAAATCCTCACTTCGAATTCCTGCGCCACGATGTATGCTTTCCCCTGTACGTCGAGGTGGACGAGATTTATAACCTGGCCTGCCCCGCATCACCGATCCACTATCAGTATGACCCGGTCCAGACCACCAAGACAAGTGTGTTAAGGCCAAGATATTTCAGGCCTCCACAAGCGAAGTGTACGGGGATCCTGAAATTCACCCCCAGCCGGAAAAGTACTGGGGTCATGTCAACCCGGTTGGATTACGGTCATGCTACGATGAAGGCAAACGTTGTGCCGAGACGCTTTTTTTTGATTACCACCGTCAGCACAAATTGAAGATCAAAGTGGCCAGGATCTTCAACACCTACGGCCCGCGCATGCACCCCGATGACGGCCGGGTTGTCTCCAATTTCATCATGCAGGCGCTTAAAAACCAACCCATAACGATCTATGGGGAAGGTTTGCAGACGCGCTCATTCTGCTTCGTCGACGATCTGGTCGACGGTTTTGTGCGTCTGATGGACACGGAAGACGCGGTGACGGGCCCGGTAAATCTTGNNGAGTTCCAGGCTGGTTTACAAACCGCTGCCGGAAGACGACCCGCAGCAGCGCAGACCCGACATCTCGCTTGCAAAAAAAATATTGGCATGGGAACCCTCCGTTCAGTTGAAAGACGGTTTAAGAAAAACTATTCAATACTTTGCGGACATGTTATGATGAAATTTCATGTTCAGTCGTGTGCACTGCGGCATACAGCATGCGTTTTTTCGAAATATTCTTGTGACCATCGGAATACAAGGTATGACAACGGAAAATATACACATAAAAACAGTCATCCAGCCATTTAAAGACTATCCTGTTCCGCTGGAGCAGGTTACGGCCTATACACGGAAATATTCCAGGCCGGCTTCGGTGAAGGGGCATTATTTTACCCGCCTTTTTATCCACCTGCTGCTATCATTTGCCCAAAGCCTGTCCTGGAAAGGGGCTTTTCGCGTGGGTACCGGCATCGGAAAACTGCTCTGCTGGTTCAATGTACGCCGCGATATAGCCATGATCAACCTGGACATTGTTTACGGGGAAGGAAAATCACCTGCAGAAAAAGAACGTATATACAAGGCGTCATTGATGAACCTGGGCCGGGTGATCATAAACTATCTGCGGCTGCCCTTCATGGGGCCGACCTTCTGGGAAAAAAACTGCAGCTGGAAAAACGAATCGATCCTGAAAGATGCCATGAATCGTAAAAAGGGGGTGCTGCTTTTGGCAGGCCACATCGGCATGATGGATCTGCCCGGAGGAAAATTCGGCATGGGGGGATACCCCATTGCGGTGGTTGGCAAGAACATCAAAAATCCGGCAATCGACCGGTTTGTGGTGGAAACACGCAATGCCATGAATCTGGGCACGATCCATCCCAAGGATTCGATGGAACGCATTTTGGCGGGAATCCAGCGCGGCGAGGCGATTGCCATGGCCGTTGACCAGAATATGAAGCAAAAATACGGGATATTTCTGAACTGGATGGGCACACCGGCATCCTCCGTGCGCTCCCCGGCTTACGTGGCACGTGAAACCGGAGTGCCCGTTGTTGTCGGATACTGCTTTCAGAAGGATGTGGACCGGTTCGAAGTCGTGATTACCGAGGAAATCAAATGGGAGTCCATCCCGGATGATCCGGAAAAAGAGCTGGCCGTCAATGCCCAGAAGCAATCCGATGCATTTCAGCGTATTATTTATGATAATCCGGAGTTATGGTTCTGGATACACCGGCGTTATAAAAATCAGCCGGATGGCGTACCCAATCCCTACAAGTAGCCCTTATTGGAAAAGGAATATGTTAACTACCCCTGAGTTGCCGTTGTCGGTCAGCATCATATCCTTCAATGAGGCGGCCAATATCGGACGCACGCTCGACAGCATCAAAACCATCGCATCCGAAATTATTGTGGTCGACTCCCATTCCACGGACGACACCCGTAAAATAGCGCTAAAATACGGCGCGAACGTCTATGCGGAAGACTGGAAGGGGCATATCCGCCAGAAAAATTCCGCTCTTGAAAAATGTACCCAGCCCTGGATCCTGTCACTCGATTCTGATGAGGTCGTCAGTGAAGCGCTTTGCGCAGCCATTGTCGCTGCCGTAAGGACACCCGGCCGGTCCGGATATCGCATTAATCGCAGGACTTTTTACCTGGGAAAACTGTTGCGATACGCCTGGCAACCGGACTGGAAACTGAGGCTGGTCAGAAAGGATGCCGATCCACTGTGGGCGGGTTACGACCCGCATGATCGACTAGAGATGGCAGGTCGGAGCGGACGGCTGAAAGGGGATCTGATCCATTATTCCTATACGGATTTAAGGGATCACATGCAGCGTTTGGTCACGTATGCTGAAATAACGGCCAATTCATATCATAAAAACGGAAAGCGGTTTCAATGGCACAATCTGTTGATCAATCCCCCGGCAGCTTTCTTAAAGAAATACGTGATGAAAAGGGCATTTTTAGACGGCAGCCAGGGTTTTTTCGTGTCCATGAGCAGTTTTGTCTATGTGTTTTTAAAATATTGTTTTTTGTGGGAGATCGAGAAGGGCCGGGGGTCCCGATGCTGAGACCGGAATTTTCGACATCCGATAGCGATAACGGACACCTGGCCAGATATTTTCATGGGCTTCTTTTTTATGAATCACCAGTGTGTTCCAAGGCAAACCATGGTAATATGCTCTCTTGCGAGCTGCGGTGGGTGAAAAATTAAAGAGATGGTATTCGAAGGCTTCATCAGACTGATAAGCGCCAGCCACATGCTTTCCATCAGTGCCACGCAATTTTTTTTGGCCGGACTGATGCTTTACACGTTCTACATGTTTTATAAAAAGCAATATGTCTGGTCTGATTTTCCCTATCGATATTTCTTTGCCAGCCTGATTTTTTTTTCGATGCTATCGGTTTTTGCGGGTGTTGACGTCAAGCATTCGCTGCCGAAGCTGTTCAATTGGTGGCTCTATTTTTTCTTTATTGCCATGTTCCTGTGGGCTTTAAAAAGGGACATTCTGCCGATCGTCACTTTGTATACCGTCATCGGGGCTGACGTTGCATCGATTTACTGTCTGTATCAGTTCTTTTCGGCAGGTGTGGCCAGGGCCCAGGGTTTTTTTGCCCATCCCCTGACCTTCGGCAATACGTCCAGCATGGTTTTTTGCCTGATTCTGGCCTGCCTTGCCACCCGATCCTACCGGCAGCGCAAAGAACTTTGGTTTTTGGTGGTTTCCGGTGCGCTGATCCTTACGGCCTTGTTCGTATCGGTGGCCAGAGGTCCCATGCTGGCAACGCTGGCGACGATATTTATCATGATGCCCATTTTCTATCGGGTAAAGGGCGTCGTTGCCAGCGGAATTATCGTTGTACTGTTTCTGGGCCTGGTGGTGGCCATCCCAGATGCGAGAGTACGCTATGCAGAGATGGTAGACAATTCCTGGACAGACCCGGATACGGCCATCGGTGTAAGGATACCCCTTTGGAAGGCGTCCCTGGAAATCATCGGAGATTACCCTCTTTTCGGTATCGGTGAACGCAACTTCAGACAGGTGGCCCGGCAATATATCGGTGGTTCATTGCACACCATGGCCCATGCCCACAATGCATTTTTGCATTTTGCGCTGACCCACGGCCTGATCGCTTTTTCGGTGCTGGTGGCGCTGATGGTCAAACTGTTGTATGACACCTTGCCCGGCGCGCTTCGGCGGGAACCGGTGGCTTTCATGGCGGTCAGTGTATTGATTGTTTTTCTGCTGGAAGGCCTGACGGAAAATACGATCGGTGATTCAGAAGTTGCGATGCTGTTTTACTATTTAATGGGAACCCTATGCGGCACCCTTTACAGGAAGGGCTTGGCCGGTCCTGCAAACAAGCGGACAACTTCGGTGGAAGATCCGCATGACGATTTCGAGGTAAATGCCTCGGCCCCCTTCAACCTGTTGGAAAAGTAATTCTAACGGGCGATCATCTTGTAGATGTCGAGCGTTTGACGGGCCATCTTTTGGACCGAAAACTGTTTGGCGCGTTCCAACCCTTTTTGAACCAGGGCTTCGCGGTAGGCCTTGTTATTGAGGAGCTTATCCAGTCCTGCCCCAATGTCATCCACTTCACCGGGATCGACATAGTGTGCGGCCGTGCCTCCCACTTCTGGTAGTGACGATATGCGGGACGTGAGCACCGCCGTGCCTAACTGCATGGATTCCAATACAGGATAGCCGAAACCTTCGAACTCGGAGGGGGCGGCCATGACGGTGGCCAGCTGGTATATGCCAGGCAGATCCTCTCCGAGTACCCATCCCACAAGCCGTATATTGGTCCGGTGAGGCAGTTTTTCAATCCCGTTTAAGATATCATCATAAAACCAGCCCTTGCCGCCCACAATGAGAAATTGTACGTCATCACCGATCCGACCGGAATCGATCAGCCGGTCAAATGCCTGGGCGGTGCGCAATATATTTTTGCGGGGTTCTATGGTGCCTACGTAGAGGATATAGTTATCGGGCAGATCATAGCGTCTGCGTACATCTTCAAGCTGTGGTCCTGCCAGCGGAGTGAGCGTATTGTCGTATGCCGGATAGATAACTGTAATCTTTTCCTCCCGGACGCCCATATAGTTAACCAGGTCGGCTTTGGTCGCATTGGAAATGCTGATGATATGGTCAGCCCGCCTGGATGACTTCTTGAACATATAACGGTAGTAATTACGATCCCACAACGGAAAGTAGGCCGGGTAACGCAAAAAAATGAGATCCATCATGGTAACTACCATAGGGCACTTTTTTTTGCGCGGCAGGATGTGGCTGGGGCCGTGAAACAGGGAAAAACGACTGTGGTCGATCAATTTCGGCAGCGTGCGGAAACGCCACAGCGCGTTGCCCACATTTCCGGGCAGTATTTGTTGCGTAGCGGCAACCTGTAGCCGGGGGTGCGGGATTGCCTCAAATTTGACTTCTCCGGGGGGTTTGAACATCGTCAGGGTGAGAGACTCGGCCGACGCTTCGTCAAGCAGGGCAGGTACCAGGGTCCTGCTGTACCTGCCCAGCCCTGAGGCGTTCAAAAAAAAACGTTTGCCGTCCATGGCCACATGCATACTTACCTCCGATTATACCGGTTGCCATCGTTCAGTTCTGATATCCTGGATGTATGATTTTATAAACCATTTCAGGTGTCAGATTTTTCATACACCTGAAATGGCCTTTGGGGCATCTCGGATCCCCGTGAAGGGAACAAGGGGCACATGGTTCCCCCGCATAGATCAAGGTTTCGTTCGGGTTGAACGTGAACATGCCCGGATCTGTCGGGCCGAAAATGACGAAAACAGGGCGCCCCCCGGCCCTTGCCAAATGAAAGGGGCCCGAGTCGTTGGTAATCGTAAAGCGGGCTATCGATAAAAGAGCCCCGCTTTTTTTCAGATTGAACCTGCCGGCAAGATTATCACAGATGTCCGGGCCGATGCGTTGCCGAATGGCTTCTAGTTCCTGAACATCTTCCGGACCGCCGATGAGTACGATTTTGCTATTCAGCAGGCGACCGAGTTGGCCAAAATATTCTGCCGGCCATTTTTTGGTAGCGTTGGCGGCCCCGGGTGCCATAACGATATGGTCGGCGTATGCTGCTACGGTCGTTAAATCATGCTGCGAAAAGGCAAAGCTCAGTGTTTCCGGGCCGGGGGCGATGCCCAGTGTGCCCAACGGCCGAAAATAGTTGTTTACGATGGTGTCGTCGGTCCGGTATCGTATCAGGCGTAACCGGACCCCCAGCGATTTCCATAAGGATCTTTTACTGTACCGTAGTGTACGGGTGCCCAACACCTTGCAAATCAGGTGCGAACGTAATTTTGCGTGGAGATCTATGACCAGGTCATATTTTGCCGGTTTGAGCCCTCGGCTGAACCGGATGATTCCGGCAAGGCCTTTGTACTCGCTGCGTTTGAACTCCAGGATGCGGGAAATGTCGGGGTTTCCATCGATGGCCTCCCGGAAGCAGTCCATGACCAGAAAATCGATGGTGGACCGGGGATATCTGTGCCGGAGCGCCCGGACAACTGGTGTCGTGAGGATAATGTCACCCAATGAACTCAGTCTGATAACCAGAATATTCACTACGCCCCCTGCTATC
>JAFDAT010000196.1 GCA_019313725.1 Deltaproteobacteria bacterium | reverse complement strand
TCCGGCAGAAGCGCGCCCGTTGAAGGATCCATGCTTTTGCGCACGACATTGTCGGGGATGTCGAAATACTGGTAGGGACTGCCTGCCAGGGCCTTTTGCATGAACTCAATCCAGATGGGCAGCGCCGCCCTGGCTCCGGTCTCATGGCGCCCCAGTGACTGCGGTTTGTCAAAGCCGACCCACACACCCGCAGCCACATCCGGTGAGAAACCGATGAACAAGGCGTCCATACAGTTGTCTGTGGTACCTGTTTTACCGGCGACCGGCCGTCCAATAATCTGCGCTCTTCTTCCGGTGCCTTCTAACACAACAGCCTGGAGCATGTCCGTCATGATAGCGGCATTCTGCCTGGACATGACTATCCTTTTGCGTGGTTTAACCCGCCAGATCACATGGCCCTTGTCATCGGTTACCTCCAGAACACCAAAGGGGGAGATCGCCTGACCGCCGTTGGGAAAAGCGATATAGGCTGAGGTCAACTCCAGGAGCGTAACTTCGGACGCACCCAGTGCCAAAGAAAGATAGGGCTCGAGGTTGGATTCAATCCCCAGGTCATGGGCAAAGTTAACCACCGTGGCGGGACCGATCATCTGTACCAATCGTACGGTCGGTATGTTTTTTGATCGGGCCAGCGCTTTTCTCAGGGTCATTTCTCCCTGGTAGGTTCTGGAAAAATTTTCCGGCTTCCAGTTCTTGCCATCGCCGGCGCTTTTGAAGATTACGGGGGCATCCAGGAGGGTCATGTTTTGTGAAAAACCCATACGTTCAATCGCCGCAGCGTAGGCAATCGGTTTGAAGGCCGATCCCGGCTGCCTTTTGGCGGTTGTGGCACGGTTGTAGGGGCTCTGTTGGTAGTTCCGGCCGCCCACCATGGCCAGTATTTCTCCAGTGTGTATATCGAGGGCAATGACGGCACCTTGGGGATGGGCATCTGTGTGGCCCTGTGCCCGTATTCTATTGTCAAGTGCCAGGAGTCCATTTTCGATAGCCTTTTCCGCCGTTGCCTGCAGATTGCGGGAGAGGGTGGTGTAGATGCTCAAACCGCCCCTGTAAAGCATTGATGCGCCGAGGTGGTTTTCCAGTGCGTTTTTAATGTAGGCCACAAAATAGGGGGCAGCGGCTGTTTTTCGGCGGGTTTCCCCGGCATGGACAGGTTCATTGACGGCCTGCTGATATTCAGTGCGGCCGATATCACCAGTACTGAGCATTTGTTTTAAAACGATATTTCTGCGTTTCAGGGCGAGATCCCTGTTTACCAGCGGTGAATATCGCGACGGTGCCCTGGGCATGGCCGCAATCAGGGCACATTCGGCCAGGCTGAGGTCCTGAAGCGTCTTGCCGAAGAATATACCGGCTGCTGATGACACACCGTAAGCCCCGCTTCCCAGATAGATCTGGTTGAGATAAAGCTCCAGAATTTCATTCTTCGTGTAGCGCCTTTCTATCTGGAAGGCCAGTGCGGCTTCCTGCAGTTTTCTGAAGAGGGTTTTTTGGGATGTCAGGAAAAGGGTTTTGGCCAGCTGCTGGGTGATGGTGCTGGCTCCTTCGACAAACTCGCCCGCCAGAACGTCTCTCACCGCCGCCCGCATGATGCCCTTAACATCTATTCCACTATGATCGAAGAATTTTCGGTCTTCTGTGGCGATGATGGCTGCCAGCAGATCAGGCGGCATTTCATGGATGGATACAGGATCTCTGTTTTCAATATACAGTTCGGCGAGAAGGGTTCCGTCGCCGGCAAGAATTCGTGTAGCGGCAGAAGGTTTAAAATTATTCAGGGCGCGTATCTGAGGGAGATCGCGGGTCAGGCCAAAAAATGCGCCAATCAAGGCACCGCTGCACACGCCCAGCATTGTCAACAGAAGAATGGAAACGATTTTACGACCTGGTTTCATAAACCTGACTTGACTTATATTGGCTCCGGTTATATTTTTTGGATGATTTTTTCTTCTGGAGCCGCCAACGATATGGCCGGCACCGGTGAACCGTTTTAGGTTTTACGTTTTAGGTGAGCATCCTACGGATGCCATTGGTCTTTTGCAGATGATGTCTATTTGCTTTTTTTATCTGTGACCAATTGCTTTTCAAGCCGCGTAAAACATAAAACCTAAATCTTAAAACGAATGTATTATACCACCTAAAACATAAAACGGTTTTCACATTGAAAAAACAGGAGAAAATATGACGCATCATGAGCACAATCACACCCACGATCATCATGATCATGACGTTAAAAGCGAATTAACATTTGATGAAAAATTGATCAAGCTTCTGGATCACTGGCTGAAACACAATCAAGATCATGCTGGAACATACATGGACTGGGCTGAAAAGGCAAAACAGAATCAGATGGAAGCCATTGGTGAACTGCTCGAAGATGTCTGTGACCTGACGGCTGAGATCAATGAAAAATTCAAGGCGGCGGCTAAACTTGTGCAAAAGTAAAAGTTTATCAGAGCACGCTATATCGAAAGGATTATCGATGCAATTGAGTGAATTGAGAGAAGGGGATTCCGCGACAATTGTAAAGGTAGGCGGAAGCGGATCCCTGCGAAGACGGATTCTGGAGATGGGGATCTTGAAAGGCACTGACATTTATGTAGAAAAATATGCCCCCCTAAAGGATCCGTTGGAGCTGATTGTAAAGGGTTGCCACATTTCCCTGAGGGTCGAAGAGGCGGCTCGGATCAAGGTCGAAATTTGATCGCAATGGTGAACGATGCATTCATAACGCCGAGGGATCACTGAGTTCCTGGGTTTCCTGATATGCCGTGCCGATTCATTATCTACCGGTAGATCCCCCCTTGTGCTTGACAGCCTTCAATCCTTATTAATTATAGAGTGATACCGAAAATATGGGAACGATTATGATTGAACCTCCAGAAAAGCAATTCACCATCGCGTTGGCCGGCAACCCTAACGCCGGCAAGACCTCAATATTCAACCATATCACCGGTACACGCCAGAAAGTCGGGAACTGGCCCGGTGTTACCGTCGAAAAGAAAGAGGGCAGTGTTTGGAAACACGGCTGCCATCTGAAAATCATCGATCTTCCCGGCACATACAGCCTGACGCCATTTTCCATAGAAGAGATCGTCGCCCGGGATTTTATTCTGGATGAGAACCCGGACGTGGTGGTGGTAATCATCGATTCATCGAATCTGGAACGCAGCCTTTATCTGGCCACTCAGATACGAGAGCTGGATTGCCGTGTCGTCTTTGTCCTCAATATGGCTGACGTGGCCCGCACGCGCGGCATTAAAATCGATGCGGAAAAACTGGCTGAACTGCTGGACCTGCCGGTTGTGTTCACCGTGGGCAACAAAAACGAAGGTATTGACGACCTGCTGGAAAAAGCTATCGAACTGGCCGAATCGGAATTCACGCCCCCCCAGAAACGAAAGGTTAAATACAATAGAGATCTGGAGAACGCCATTGCATCCGTTCAGACCATGGTTGAGAGCAGCCTGGGGGATATACTGTCATACGGGACCCGGTGGACGGCCATCAAGCTGATCGAAGACGATAAAATTGTCAAAGAGAGAATTCTGGAAAAAGCCGAGGAACAGGCCCAAACGGTGTTCGAAGAAGCAGTTCGGCAGCGCCGCTTGCTGATGGAACGATTTGATGAGGAACCCGAGATTCTGACAACGGATGAGCGCTATGGTTTTATCGCCGGCATTATCAAAGAGGTGCACACCACAGCGATTCAGCAACGGGTGGACATCTCCAGGAATATCGATCTCGTGCTGACCAACCGTTTCGTGGGGTTTCCCATTTTTATTCTGTTCATCTGGGCCATGTTCCAGGCCACTTTTACCTTCGGCGAATACCCCATGGCCTGGATAGAAATCCTCGTCGGGGGCTTGTCTTCCGGCGTGAATATCCTTCTTCCCGACTCGCTTTTTAAAGATCTGTTGCTGAACGGAATTATAGCCGGCGTGGGCAGTGTGATCATATTTCTGCCCAACATCCTGATTCTCTTTTTTTGCATCGCTATTTTTGAAGACACCGGGTACATGTCCAGGGCCGCATTCCTCATGGACAAAATTATGCACCTTATCGGACTGCACGGAAAATCATTCATCCCCATGCTCATGGGGTTTGGATGCAATGTGCCGGCCATCATGGCTTCACGGACGCTGGAAAGCGAAAAAGACAGAATCCTGACCATCCTGATCACGCCCTTCATGTCCTGTTCGGCCAAACTGCCCGTTTACATCGTGCTTGCGGGAGCATTTTTCGGGGCCCGGGCCGGGACGGTGATCTTTTCGATTTATCTTCTGGGAATTGTTCTGTCCATCATAACCGGCCGGGTCTTCCGCTCTACGCTGCTGAAGGGCGCGGATGCCCCTTTTGTGATGGAACTGCCGCCCTACCGTGTACCCATGGCCAAAAGCCTGATGATTCACATGTGGGACCGCGGTAAAATTTTTATCAAGAAAATGGGTAAAATTATTCTGCTGGGGTCCATCGTTGTCTGGGGTCTCACAGCATTCCCGCAGCATATCGATTATTCCCTGGATTATGATACCGAGATTCAAGGCGTCATCCGGAAATACGATGCTTACCGCCCGGTGAGCGGATCGGATCTGCAGCAGGATATCGAGGCCAGGAGAGACCGGGAAGTCGAAGAACTGAAGGCGGCCAGGGCGGCCGAAAAGGCCGAACAATCCTACATGGGGCGCATCGGCAAATTGATTGCACCGGTATTTTCGCCTATAGGCATTGATTGGAAGGGTGGGGTGGCGCTCCTTACCGGATTTGTGGCCAAGGAGATTGTGGTCAGCACGCTGGGGGTGCTTTATGCGGTGGAGGACAGCACTGAGCCGGATGCCCTCGAAAAGGCGCTGGCATCATCGAACCTCACCCCTTTAACAGCTTTTGTCATGATGGTTTTCGTGCTGCTCTACATGCCCTGCCTGGCAACGGTGGCCGCCATCCGGAGAGAGACCGGATCAATTAAATGGATGACCTTCAGCATTGTATACACCACTACCGTGGCCTGGGGGGTCTCCTTTATTATCTACCAGGGCGGGCGGTTGCTGGGATATGCGTAACAAAAAGATGAAAACAGGCAGAACAGATCCGCATACAGAATCAACGGACGTTCCCGGCACGGAAATAAAGCGGGCCAGGAAACGGGCCGCTTTTTCCGTATTGCTCAACCTGATGCTGGCACTGGGGAAGGGTGCGGCCGGCGTGGTGGGCGGGTCATCCGCCCTTATCGGCGATGCCATCCACTCGGCAACCGATGTCGTTGGGTCCCTGGCGGCCTATTTCGGACTGTGGCTGGCCGGCAAAAAACACCCGGCCTTTCCTTACGGCCTTTACAAAGCCGAGACCCTGGCTACGCTGGTGACATCCGTGGTGGTCATGATCGCCGGGTACGAGATCGCCCGGCAGGCGTTTCTGGGGCCGACCCGCATGCCGGACATCGCCTTGACCCTGCCGGTGGCGCTGCTGTCGCTGGTCATCGCTTTTGGGTTCGGGTTCTATCAGTTGTATGCCGGCCGAAAACTGCATTCAAAGGCCCTCGAGGCCGATGCACGCGACTATCTGGCGGACGGCCTTTCAACCCTGGTGGTGGTGATCAGCCTGGTGGGCGGCTACTTTAACCTGAGCCTGGATCGGTGGGCGGCCGGTGCTGTTTCACTTTTTGTTTTCTGGTCGGGAGGAAATCTTTTGTGGCGTGCGGCCCGGGATCTCATGGACCAAGCCATCGACCGCGACACAGAACGCGGGATTATCGAACTGGCCGAGTCTCACCCTTTTGTGGAAAAGGTGGAAAGGTGTCTCAGCCGCATGGCCGGCGGTCGATTTATCGTGGATCTGGATGTTGTTTTCAGATCCGGTGACCTGCAGCTGGCGCACCGCATCGGTCATCACATTGAAGATGACATCCGGGGCCGGTTTCCGCGTGTGGTAATGACCAGCGTGCGTATTCACAGCCACGAATCCGGCGATATCCGCAGAATGACACCTGTCCGGGAGCGGGGTGGGGCGATAGAAGAAAGCCTGACGCGGGCGCCCTGGTTCCTGGTGGAAAGCCTGGACCGGGGAAGCGGTTCGACCATCGATCATGAATATGTTCAAAATCCTTACTGTGAGGCCAAGGCAAAACGCGGGCTGCTGGTGGGAAAATGGATACTGGGGCGCAAACCCGACCAGGTCGTCGTTTCCAGACAAAATGAGGGCACGGCCTTTGTTTTGCTGGAGGAGTCGGGGGTCGAGATTATCGTTTCAGATCACCGTAACTGACTGTTCTTCCTGTAATGCCGGCCTTTTACTTTTTGTAAGCCGGTTTGATGCCTTTTAACATAGGATAGTGTTTGGTATTGAGCGTTTTTAATTCCGCATTTGCGGCTTTGGCAGTGGCAGCCAGGATAGCATCTGCAAGGCCAACGCCATGAGACTTACCATAATCTCGTTTGTAAAGTCCCCCGGCTTTTCCGATAGCGGCATCTACGGGAATAACACGAAAAAGGGATATGAAGTCCTGCAAGGCAATTTGTTCCGCATCTCCTTTGACACCGGCAAACAACTCCGCAACTACAATTGATGACAAAACTATGCGAGCATTGTAT
>JAFDAT010000195.1 GCA_019313725.1 Deltaproteobacteria bacterium | reverse complement strand
TCACCCTGGAAAGGGGCGAGATACTGGGGCTGATCGGTGAATCCGGTGCTGGAAAATCCACGATGGGCATAGCATCCATGGCCTACACGCGCCAGGGATGCAGGATCTCCTCGGGCTCGATCGTATTCGACGGCAAGGAGTTGTTCGGAGCGTCCAAAGATGTATTGCGCAAAATTCGCGGCAACCGTATTGCCTACGTGGCCCAGAGCGCAGCCGCCTCCTTCAATCCTGCACACCGCCTCATCAAGCAGTACGCTGAAGCCCCGATCCAGCATGGCGTCATGAATTTTGAAAAAGCCGCCAAGGAGGCCAAAGACATCTACCAGCGGCTGCTGCTTCCCGATCCGGACAACATCGGTTTTCGCTACCCCCACCAGGTATCCGGCGGCCAGCTGCAGCGGGCCATGGTGGCCATGGCCATGGCCTGCCGTCCCGACCTGATCATTTTCGACGAACCCACCACTGCCCTGGACGTCACCACCCAGATCGAGGTTCTGGCTGCCATTAAGCGCATTGTGCGACAGTTTAACACAGCCGCCATCTACATTACCCATGACCTGGCGGTCGTGGCCCAGATTTCCGACCGCATCATGGTGCTGCGCCACGGCCACCTGGTGGAAGAAAACAATACCCGGGAAATGATCGCCGAACCCAAGGAAGACTACACCCGCCAGCTTTTGTCGGTCAGGAGTCTGAAAGAGGACAAGGACCTTTCTCTGAGCGAAAAAGACGTCATTCTGGAAATCAACAACGTGACCGCCAGTTATACCGGGACGGTCAACGTGCTCGAAAATATCGACCTTACCATCAGACGGGGCCGGACCGTGGCTTTAGTGGGCGAATCGGGCAGCGGCAAGAGCACCCTGGCGCGGGTGATTACCGGGCTGCTGCCGCCCTCCGAAGGCAGCGTGGTTTACGACGGCAATGAACTGAGCCGAAAGCTGAAGTCTCGGCCCAAAGAACAGCTTCGTGTGATGCAGATGATCTACCAGATGCCGGACACTGCGCTGAACCCCAAACAGAAGGTCAGCAAAATCATCGGCCGGCCGCTGCAGTTCTACTTCGGTCTGAATGAAAAAGAGCGTGAGAAACGGGTCTTTGAGCTGCTGGAAAAAATCGAACTGTCGGAAAAATACTATGACCGGTATCCGCCGGAGCTTTCCGGGGGGGAAAAACAGCGCATATGCATTGCCCGGGCGCTGGCTGCGGAACCGGACCTGATCATCTGCGACGAAGTCACTTCGGCCCTGGACCAGCTCGTCGCCGAAGAAATATTGAAACTGCTGCAGGACCTGCAGAACGAGCTCCATGTCTCCTATCTCTTCATCACCCATGACCTGGCAACGGTCAAAGCCATTTCAGATGAAATCGTGGTCATGCTGCAGGGCAGGATCGTCGAACAGGGTATCAAAAAGGAAATACTGACGCCCCCTCATCACGAATACACCGACCTGCTGCTCTCATCGGTGCCTGAAATGGACCCCGATTGGCTGGACAACCTGCTTGCGGATCGCAAGGCCAAGGGGAAGCCGTCTACCATCATGGACGCCTGAAAATAGATACCCGGGTCCAGAGGGGCCGGCACTGGATGCTCCCTGCACTGGATGCTCCCTGGAAGGGAGTATCTACGCCATAACATATGAGTGTCTAAAGTGAACTAAAGTGACTAAAGTTAAGGAATTCTATCTTTTTTATAAATGGCAGAGCGTAGCGATTCATCAACTTTAGATCACTTGACACTTTAAATTATTTATTTTGTATCGATGTTAATGCTACCCTAGCGTTGCCACGCCGGAGCCTGAATTTCGCACTCCGAAGTCCGAATTCGATAAGTCGTTCATCCCCCGAAAATAGGCCGATACAGACGCACGAAATTGCCATTCTGCAGCGGGCTGTCATCTTTTGCCAGGCTGCCGTCCACGGATATGATGCCCACCTTCTTCCTGGGAATCTCCAGGCGTTCGATAACGTCGCCCACGTCCGAGCCTTCCGGGAGGTGGAGCCTCAATCCTTTTATGGGATCATGGGCGGCCAGCCCCGCTCCCAGAGTACCGTATAATCTAACCCGTATTTCCAATTTCCGATCCACGCTTATTCGTTCATTCGCTTTTAAAGGAATTTTTCAGCCACAAAGGCACGAAGAAAAAAGAAAGAAAACACTCTGTGTCCCCTGTGCCTTTGTGGTTTCAGTTCATTTGGTCTGCACCTTAAAAGTCGAACGTCTTGTCCATTTCTTCATCGCTGATAACCACCACCTTGTTGTGCGGCGGCAGGGGTTCTTCGTAAAACATCTTCGGCAGACGGTCGTCCTTGTTGGTAAAACCGGCGTTGCGGTTGAACTCCCTTTCCGCCTTCAGGATACGGACGCCCAAAGCAGCCCAGTCATCCTCGCTGAAAGCCTTGCCCAGCTTGGCCGCCACCATCTTGCACACGTTGTCTAATCCTGCGCCAAAGCCACTCTGGGCAAAGTCACAGATGCCCACCGTGTCCACGGCCGCCATGTGGAGCTGGGATTTTCTTGAGTTCTCCACCTGTCCTTCGGCAGAGAATCGATCCAGGGTACCACCGAAATCTTCCAGGTTATCCGCTACGACCCACCCGGCGGTGTGATCACCACCCATGGGTGTCGTGGCGTAGGTCACCGCCATGCCCTGAATGGCCCGGGGGTCATAGGCGGCCATGCTCTGATTTTTCATCACGGGCACCCGGTCGTGCTTGAAATGCTTGCCCACGGCTCCCGGGCCGTTGCCGATCAGCTTGCCCATTTCGGTGCCTGCGGCCACTTCTTCAACCATGTCGATGGCCGCCTGGGCATCCCCGAACGATTTGTAGCCGGCATCCATGGCCACCGCCACGGCAACGCCGGTTCCCATAGTGTCCAGACCGATGTCGTCACACAGAAAATCCAGTTTGGCGATGGAATCCAGGTCGTCGTTCCCCAGCATGCCCCCCATGGACCAGATGGTTTCGTACTCCAGGGATGAGGTGACATAGTCGCCCTTTTCGTCCACGTATTCGTTGGAGCAGCGAATGATGCACTGGGCGCAGCCCATGTGGGCATTTTTGCCACCGCGTTTCTTGATGACTTCCGCCATGGTCTCGCCGGTAATTTTTTCAACACCTTCGAACTGTCCCTCACGGGCGTTGCGGGTGGGGAACGCGCCCACGGCATTGATAGGGGCCACCAGTACCGCAGACCCCAGTTCCGCCAATGCCGGGGTAAAATCATCGTCACGGACTGCTTTGGCATACAGCTTGGCGGATGCCTTGAAAACGTCGGCATCGGCCAGCGCGTCGGTGGCCTTACCGCCCCGATCCACGATAACGGCCTTCAAACCTTTGGAGCCCATCACCGCACCCAGTCCGCCGCGGCCGGCAGCCCTGCAGGGGCGGCCGTCCGCATCAGTTGTCTGGATGGATGCCCCGGTCAGCAGAAACTCTCCGGCCGGTCCGATGCAGGTGATGCTATTTTTTTCGCCGTAAGCCTCTTTAAGTTGCCGCACCAGTTCGTAGGTCCGCAGGCCTTTGTAGGCGCTGCCATCCAAAAGCGCAGCATTGCCGTCGGCATCGATCTTGAGCAGATAGGCAGCCTCGCTGTTTGAGGGTTTGCCTTCCACGATAATCGCCGTAATTCCCAGGTGAGCAATGTCCGCGGCAACGGTCCCGCCCACATTGCTCTCCTTGATGCCGCCCGTCAGGGGGCTCTTGGCCCCGATGGAAAGACGACAGGAATTCACCAGGATCGTCCCGCTCAGGTAGCCCGGGGCAATGATCAGCTTGTTCTCCGGCCCCAGCGGGTTGCAGGTAGCGGGAACCTCTTTATTGATCATGATGGATGTCAACCCCCGGCCTCCCAGGCCGGCATATTCTGCGGGTACATCTTCAGTTGTAATCGTTTGGGTCGCCATGTCGATCTTTAAAAATTTCATCTCACCCTCCTTTATGTTCTTGAATATTTACGCGTTTACAAAGGTGTTATCTATACCATGAACACCACTTTAATGCGAGTCCAAAATCTTATAGATATGCCTTAAAAATAAAACCCTCCTGGAGAACCACCCTGTTCATCTACGGCGGTTACTGGAAAGCCGTGCCGCTTTCGCCGGAGGGCCTGGTCCTCAACACCCTGTACGGGCGCAGTACTAACCAGGAAATGATGAACGGCACGGAACATACCGACATCGACGTGGACGATTATGTATTTCTGCGACCGACCCAGAGCGAATCGGTCATGCTGCAGTATGTATTGACATGCAACGCTTATAAATCTATAAATACATGATTTAATTTCAGCATCTAACTGGGTTTTACGCGTGTGGAGCACCCCCGGAACATGGATAGAGAAACGCCGCTTTACAACAGCAGAATTACCAACACCTATCTGGAATATATTGCCGAGCACCATCCAAATGTGGACGTTGACCAGATTCTGGAATCCGCCCGGATAGAGCGCTACGAGATTGAAGACGCCGCCCACTGGTTAACCCAGTCTCAGGTAAACCGTTTTCACGATGCCCTGGTTGCCGCTACAGGAAACCCCGACATTGCCAAGGATGCGGGTCGTTATACCGCCTTTACCAAAAAAATCGGTGCCATCAAAAAGATTACCCTGGGGTTGATCAGCCCGGCATCCATGTATCTTAATATCGGCAAATTGAATGCGGCCATGAGCCGAGGCGCTTCCGTCAAAACAAAAAAACTGGCCGCCAACAAAATTCAATTGACGGCTACGCCGAATCCCGGCGTGAAAGAACAACCGTTTCAGTGTGAGAACCGCAAAGGCACATTCGAATCGGTTGCCATGCTTTTCACCAGTGATTTCGCAAGAGTGGAGCACCCCCAGTGCAGTCACAAAGGCGATCCGAGTTGCCGCTATATCATCACCTGGGCAGAGACGGATGCCATGCGCTGGAAAAAAATAAGCCGTTACTCGGGACTGCTCACCCTGCTCATTATCCTTCTGTCACATTTCATCCTTCCGGGAACAGCCTGGATCATCACGGTTTTACTTTCGAGCATCCTGACCGCCGGATTTTTCATATTTTCCCAGTCCAAGGAAAATAAGGAACTTGCCCATACCATCGAAAACCAGGGGAATGTGGCCAGAGAAATGCTGGACGCCGCCAACAGCCGGTACAACGACACTGCGCTGATGCACGAAGTTGGGAATGCGGCGGCCACGATCATGGATGTAGAGCGCTACATCCACACCGTCATGGGACTCATGGGAAAAAGACTCACCTTCGACCGCGGCCTGATAATGCTTGAAACCCATCAAAAAAGAAAGCTGCAGTACGTGGCGAGTTATGGGCACACAACCGATCAGATGACGGCACTGAAGGAGGCTGAATTTCACCTGGACAACCCTGATGCCAAGGGCCTTTTTGTCAAGGCTTTCAAGGATCAACAGCCCTTTCTGGTTGAAGATATCGATAAAATCACATCGTCCCTTTCCGTGAGCAGCAAAGAATTTGCCAAAACGATTGCGTCGAAATCCTTTATCTGCGTTCCCATAGTCTACCAGAACGAAGCCTTCGGCATTCTGGCAGTGGACAATCTTAAGACCGGGACCCCCCTGACCCAGAGCAATCTCGGCATCGTCAACAGTATCGGTGCCCAGATTGCCGCCGGCATTGCCAATGCCAATGTTTTCAAAAAACTGCAGGAAGGCGAAGAAAAATTCAGGGAACTGTACCAGGATTCAAAAAAAGCCGAAGCGCTCTACCGATCCCTGATTCACTCCTCCGCCGATGCCATGCTGCTGTGCGACATGGATTCCATCCCCCAGTATATCAGCCCTGAATTTGAAAACACATTCCAGTGGACCTTGGAAGATCTGCGGCAGGAAGGCCTGGCCATTATTCCCAAGTCCACTCGTGAATCGACGGAAGCCGTCCTGCGCGACGTGATGGAAAGCGGCAGCCCCCTGCGCGGATTCGAAACAAAAATCTACGCCAAGGATACGAAGATGCGTCATGTCAGCGTGAGCGCATCCCGCTATGACGATCATGAAAAAATACCTGCCGGCCTGCTGATTATCATCCGCGACATATCGGAAAACAAACGCCTTGAAAATCAGTTGCAGCATGCCCAGAAAATGGAAGCCATCGGTACCCTGGCAGGCGGGATCGCCCACGATTTTAACAACCTGTTATCCGTGGTGCAGGGCAACCTTTCATTGATGAAAATGGAGCTTGACCCCGAACATGCTGTCGCAAAACGACTGAAAAATATAGAAAAACAGATTAAGAGCGGGGCCAGGCTCACCAGTCAGCTACTGGGGTATGCCCGGAAAGGAAACTACCAGATCCAGTCCATTGACCTGGCCGGCCATTTAAAAGAAACCGTGGAGACATTCGGCAGAACCCGCAAGGAGATCACCATCCACTTCGACCCATCGACGACCCCCTTCATCGTGGATGCAGATCCGGGACAAATCGAACAGGTGCTCTTCAACCTCTATATCAACGCTGCAGATGCCATGCCCCAGGGTGGCGACCTTTCCTTGAGAATTGAAATGGTCGATCACCTGAAAATCAAGGCCAAACACTACAACCCCAACCCCGGTATGTATATCATGATGGAGATCGCCGATACCGGCGTCGGGATGAGTACCGAAATACAGCAGCGGATGTTCGAACCATTTTTCACGACCAAAACCATGGGCAAGGGGACGGGACTGGGACTGGCGTCGGTCTATGGCATCATCAAGACGCACAAAGGTTACATCGAGATAGAATCGCAGCCCGGCCAGGGAACGGTTATCCAGATTTTTCTGCCGTCCTCGGATAAAAATATCACCACTCCCAAAAAGCCCAAGGACCAGCTTGCCAAGGGGAAAGAAAAAGTCCTCTTCGTGGATGACGAACCCATGCTGCTCGAAGTCGGCGCGGAAATGCTTGAAATGATCGGCTACCATGTGCTGTCGGCCAGCTCCGGCCAAAAGGCCATTGAAATTTTCGAACACGCCAAAGATGAAATCGACATTGTCCTGTTCGACATGATCATGCCGGAAATGAATGGCGGAGAACTTTTCGACACGCTGAAGGAAATCCAACCCGATGTGAAAACAATTCTTTCCAGTGGCTACAGCATCGATGGGCAGGCCCAACAAATTATGGTACGCGGTTGCAACGGTTTCATACAGAAACCATTCGACGTAAAAAGCCTCTCCCGAAAAATCAGAGACGTACTGGACGGCAAAAAAAAAGATGACTGAGTTTATTGCCTGGTGGCAAAACCTCCCCGGCAGCTTTTCACCGGTTCTGTTCGAACTGGGCCCCCTGAAGCTGAGATACTACGGTTTGATGTACGTGATAGCATTTGCGGTCGTCTATATTCTGACCCTTCTCAGAATTAAGAACGAAGACAGCTTCACCATTTCAAAAGCCCAGGTCAGCGATCTGGCAACAGCTATAATCCTGGGCCTTATTATCGGCGCCCGCCTGGGTTATGCATTTTTCTATAACTTTTCATACTACCTGAGCCACCCGCTTGAAATCATCCTCCCCTTTGAGTTCTCTAACGGGTTTCACTTCGTGGGCATATCGGGCATGTCCTACCACGGCGGGCTGATCGGTGTGGTCATTGCAGCGTTACTCTATTGCCGAAAAAACAAGATCGTTTTCTGGGAAGCCGCGGATCTTTTTATCCCGGCAATCCCCCTAGGGTACACCTTCGGCAGGTTGGGCAACTTCATCAATGGTGAGCTCTACGGAAGGGCCACGACCCGCGCCATCGGGATGTTTTTTCCGGACGCACCCGGCAAAGCCCTCAGGCACCCGACGCAACTGTATGAAGCCTTTTTCGAGGGTATTTTTCTCTTCGCCATTTTATGGCTGACCCGAAAGCTGCCCAAACCCGCAGGCGCCTCCATCCCCATCTACCTCATGGGCTACGGAATCGTGCGCTTCTTTATTGAATTTTTCCGGGAACCGGACGCCCACATAGGATTTGTCCTGTTGTCGCTGACCATGGGACAACTTCTTTGTATTGCCATGATCGTCTGCGGTGTGCTCCTGCTTTACCTTCGTACCCTAGATAATACATTGTTATTATACCCAATATCATAGTGATAGCGCAATTTCTTGGATGCCCCTCCTGGTGAATTCGAAGGATGGCATCTATTTTGCCATGTTGTTTACCCTTCGGCAACGTTAGGGAAAACCTTGCGGAAAGATGACTGAAACAAGCAACCCATACTGTACGATCCTGGCGAAGCACATCCAGAACTACTTTTTGCTATCCGGAAAAAAACACCCCTGTCCGATTCTCCACACCAGAACATGCTGCAGGGCAGTTCATCGCCCGCCTCGATATCACAAAAAAGCTGGATCACCGCCTGATTGAAACCATCCACCGCCGGCTGCTGCAAGAGAAGGATCAGATGCTTATGAAGGTGATGATACGCAATGCAAGGTTCACATGCCGGGGGAAAAAAGCCGAATTCCTGAAATCCGTTCTCCTTGAAATGAATTCAAAGGGCAACGATTTTTTTGAATATCTAAAATTTGTGCTGTATTTCCTGGAAATAAGCCCGTCCAGATGCAGTTTGAAGAAATCCCTGGCCAATCTTAAAGAACAACTCCAGGACAATATCCACAAGGCTGAGCAGTTCGAAACACTACGCCGGAACCGCAATGTGGAAACCATGATTCTCCAGGGCATCCGTATCCCCCATTTCGACACCCGTGATGACATGCAGAAGGTTGTCATGATCGATGCGGTTGGACTTGCCATATATGGACAAACTATGTAGAATTTAAAATGAGTGCTTCGAATTTAAAGAACGATTATGAAAAAATAATTTTAATGGATCGGATTCATTTGTCATGACAATAAAATTTTCAATCATAAGCTGCCTGCTAATAGCGTTGGCGATCGCGGCTGCTTCTTTTGCCGGAGAAACTGTCGATAGCGGGAATCAGCCCGGGACATTGAACATGTCCGTGGATCAAATCCTGGACGAAGTGGAAAAAATTTACACGGTCTCCGGGTTTTCGGCGGACTTCATACAGGCGTCCACCATCAAGGCCATGGAAATAACGGATTCCGCATCGGGAAAAGTGTCTATTAAATATCCGGGAAAAATGCGTTGGGTCTACCAGACACCCGAAGAACAGATCATCGTATCCGATGGTGTTCACCTGTGGATTTACCGCCCTGTGGACAACCAGGTGCTAAAAGGTCAGACGTCCACATTTTTCGGAGACGGTAAAGGGGCGGGTTTTCTTTCCAATATCCGTAAAATCAGGGATGACTTTCACATAACGCTCGAGGATATCCGCTTCGGGGATTATTACAACCTGAAGATGGTACCCCGACAGAAAACCTGGGATCTTGTCCGGATAAACCTGCTGGTTTCAAAGCAGAATTTCCACATCACCCACGTATATACCTACAATGCATACGAGGATGTAACCCGCATTGAATTTTTGAACCTTGTATTCGATGCGGCCCTGGATCCCTCCCTGTTTGAATTTCAAATACCGGATAATGTAGATATTCTGGAACTCGAATAACTCTTTTCACACGCCACCGCAAAAGCGATGACATGTGAAACACGGCTGTGCCGCTGAAAATATAAAACCAACGGAGACAGAAAATACGATGACAAATAAAATCAAATTGCTGCTCAAGGAAAAAAATGCCGTCCTACTGGCCCACAACTATCAACCTCCTGAAATCCAGGAAATTGCTGACCTTTGCGGCGACTCACTGGAACTGAGCATCAAGGCATCTAAAACCGATGCCGACGTCATTCTGTTCTGCGGGGTACATTTCATGGCGGAAACCGCTTCGATCCTTTCCCCGGAAAAAACGGTTCTGCTGCCCAGGCAAGATGCCGGTTGCCCCATGGCGGACATGATTACACCGGATGCCCTGACAGCAAAGCTGAAAGAGCTGCCGCCCATGCCG
This sequence comes from Deltaproteobacteria bacterium, assembly GCA_019313725.1. Lineage (GTDB taxonomy): Bacteria > Desulfobacterota > Desulfobacteria > Desulfobacterales > B30-G6 > JAJDNW01. The sequence goes on along the minus strand of JAFDAT010000195.1, from coordinate 5,232 downwards.
GTGGTGACCTATGTGAATTCCCCGGCTTCGGTCAAAGCCTTGTCGACCATCTGCTGTACTTCGGCCAATGCCGTCAAGGTGGTCAATAGCCTCCCCGACGATGAAGTACTCATGGCGCCGGACCGCAACCTGGCCCAATACACGGCAGCTAACACTGCCAAAAAAATTCATTTCTGGGAAGGGTACTGCCCGATTCACGACCGACTGACCCCTGAAGATGTTCAAAAAGTCAGGCAGGCGCACCCCGACGCGGTCTTCATGGCCCATCCGGAATGCCGACCCGAGGTTCTCGAACTGGCCGACACCATCGTCAGCACTTCCGGCATGATCCGGTATGCCGCCGAATCCGAAAGCAATGAATTCATAGTGGGTACCGAAGCCGGACTGCTGCACCCCATACAGAAAGCCAACCCCGGCAAGAAATTCTTCCCGGCATCGGCTGCGATGATCTGTCCGGACATGAAAGTGATAACCCTGGAAGATGTTGCCAGAAGTCTTGAATTCATGGAGGGGGTTGTAAAGGTCCCCGAGGATATACGGGTACCGGCGCTCAAAGCCGTGGAGCGTATGATAAACCTATGAATAGAAATTGAACATCGAACACTGAACGTTCAACATCCAACGTCGAAGGTGGAAATCGCTTCGCTTTGCCTCATTTATAAAAATAGATAGGATACCATATTTGACAGGCTCGTAAAAAGTCCGAAGTTTCGTCATACCTGCGAAGGCAGGTATCCAGAACTATTTGAAAATACTGGATAGCGCTAAAGCTTCACTTCGTGCCCCGCCTCCGCGGGAATGACGCCAACGGATGTTTTAAGACTTTTTGCGAAAACACCATATTCGATGTTCAGCGTTCGATGTTGGACGTTGGACGTTTGTTTTTTAAATCAGGTCTTCCGGTATATCCGCGTTCGTATACACTTTCTGTACGTCTTCGCAGTCCTCCAGCATATCCATCAGCCGGATCATCTGCTCGGCCTCCTTGCCCTGGAGATCTGTTGTTGTCTGCGGCAGCATGGTCACCTCCGCGTCCAGGTGGGGGATGCTGTTTGCATCAATAGCGGCTTTTACGGTTTCAAAATCCTCCGGAGAAGTGATCACTTCGAAATTGCTTTCGTCTTCCCGGACATCTTCCGCTCCGGCTTCCAGGGCCGCCTCCATAAGTGTTTCCTCTTCAACGGTAGACCGCTCAACAACGATGTAACCTTTTTTATCGAACATCCAGGCAACACATCCATTCTCACCCAGGTTGCCGCCGCACTTGCTGAAGATGTGCCGGATGTCCGCCACGGCCCTGTTTTTATTGTCGGTCAGGGACTCTATCAATACCGCCGCTCCACCGGGACCGTAGCCTTCATAGGAGCTTTCCTCATAATTAACACCTTCCAGTTCTCCGGTGCCCTTTTTGATGGCCCGCTCAATGTTGTCCTTGGGCATATTTTCGCTTTTGGCGGCCAGAATGGCTGTTCGCAGTCTCGGGTTGGCATCCGGGTCCCCACTGCCGCCCATGCGGGCCGCCACGGTAATTTCCTTGATCAGTTTGGTAAAAATCTTACCTCGCTTGGCATCCGCGGCACCCTTTTTGTGCTTGATGGACGACCATTTGCTATGTCCGGACATATAGTACCTCCTGATTACACTTCATTGTACTTAATTTATTCGATATTAGAATTTTCTTATGCCCATCTGATCGGTGCAAGCTATATTTTGTCCAATCCTATTATGAATATCTCCTTGCTGGCCTTTCTGCTGCTCTGGGGCTTAAAGGTTTTCTGCTGACGGAAACGCCTTTTTACCGCCTCTGAAATGACCACGTTGAACCCTCTCCCTATCATCCCCACGACGGTCTCGACCTCATCCAGTGCGTCACCCGTATAAACCTTTACATGGTCCGGGGTTTGGATGGCAACAGGTTTCTGATCGATGCCGACGACTTTGCCCCCGCCACTGGTCAGTTCCGCGGCATACAACAGCCAGGAACCCGGCGCGCACCCCAAATCGAGCACGTTGTCACCTTTTTTGATAATCCGAAATTTCTGCTGTATTTCCTGCAGCTTATAAACGGACCTGGCCGGATATCGGTCTTTTCGGGCTTTCCGGGTGTAATGATCCTCCCAGGAATTTTTTTTTGAAGATTTACGCCTCATGCTTATGTCTTAAACACATGCTGTTCCATAGATGAAAAATCGATCACAAAAAACAGATTCACCCGGCGTCCACCTTGGGGCCGGGTGAATCTATTTTTAGAATAATTTCTCGATCGTTTCCTCCACGGTTTTCACGCCCACCAGTTTCAGATCCCCCATGTCGGGCATCCGTTTCAGGTTACTGAAAGGCACCAGGCAACGGGTGAAACCCATTTTCCGGATCTCTGCAGCCCTGATTTCGATCTGCCCGATCGCCCGCACCTCACCGGTGAGTCCGACCTCCCCCAGTACCACGCTCCCTTCGGGAACCGGCTTGTCCAGAAAACTGGAGGCAATGGCCGAAATAATGCCCAGGTCCACCGCCGGTTCGTCCACTTTGACACCGCCGGCCACATTCATGAATATATCGTGCCCCATGAGGTGCAGGCCGAGCTTCTTTTCCATCACGGCCGTCAAAAGAGCCACTCGGTTATGATCGAGCCCCAGGATTGTCCGCCTGGGGGTCCCGAAACTGGTGCTGCTGGCAAGCGCTTGAAATTCGAGGAGAATTGGCCGAGTACCCTCCATACTCGCCGTCACCACGGAGCCGGGAGAGCCTTCGGGCCGTTCGGCAAGAAAAATAGCCGAGGGGTTGTTCACCTCTTCCAGCCCATGGCCTTTCATCTCGAAGACGCCAATCTCGTTCGTGGAACCGAAGCGGTTCTTCACCGCCCTCAGGATTCTGAAAACATGGTTCCGGTCCCCCTCGAAATAGAGCACCGTGTCTACCATGTGTTCCAGCAGTCTGGGGCCGGAAATAGCACCGTCTTTGGTCACGTGGCCCACCAGAAAGGTGGGAATGTCCTTGTTTTTGGCCATCAGCATCAGCCGCATGGCCGACTCCCGCACCTGGCTGACGCTCCCGGGCGCCGACGTCAGTTCGCTGCTGTACATGGTTTGAATGGAATCGATGACCAGCACATCCGGCTTTTCCGATTCCACCATGGACAGGATCGAATCGATATCTATTTCCGAAACCGCCAGGATGTTTGGAGAAACAGTGGAAAGCCGCCGGCTCCTGAGACTGATCTGCTTGACCGACTCCTCGCCGGATACATACAGTACACGCTTTTCCTGCCGGGCAATGCCGAACAGGACCTGGAGCATGAGGGTCGATTTGCCGATACCGGGGTCCCCCCCGATCAAGACCAGGGTCCCTGTTACCAGACCGCCCCCCAGAACCCGATCAAACTCTTTGATCCCTGTAAGCAAGCGGTTTTCATCATCCAACTCGATGGCATCAATGGCAATGGGCCGGGCCTTTCCCGAAGCTGCACCCGGCGTATATCCCGACCTGTTTCTGGACGCTTTGACCTCTTCCACAAAGCTCTGCCATTCGCCGCAGTCCGGGCATTTGCCCAACCACTTAGCTGTTTGATATCCGCATGCCTGGCAGGAAAAAATCGTTTTCTGGGTTTTATTCAATCCAATACCCGAACCTTACACGGAATTTAATGTTAAAAAAAGCCGGCGTCCTTTTAATACAACAGGTTAAATGCGCCCAAATTGAAAATGATACGAAAGCCGCAAGAATGATAAAAAATTTAATAAAAGTCATCAAAATTCAGGCAAAATTCAGGTATCAAATCTTTTTTGGGTATGTTATGGTCGCCATCTTAAATGTTTTCGTTCTTTAAAGCAGGGAAATAAATTACCTTTTTCGTGTTTTGTCATTTTCGTGATTTCGTGATGAATTATGCATTAAACCTCGAATGTCAGGGTAAGTAATAGCATGAATAACCCTTTGCTTCAAGCAGGCAGACCTTAGCCTGTCAATAACATGAAAGTGAAATATGATTGAAAAATTATCCCATTGCAGCCGATCCGCCCTCTGCCTGGTGATCTTCGTGGCACTGGGGATCGTCCTTACCCCAGTGACCCATGCCGCCCCATCAGACTCGGATCTCTATTTCACCGAACTCCAGCAACGTCTTGTCCGGGACGGCTTTAATGCCGAAATGGTCAATGTCCTGTATCGACGCCCCGACATAACATTTGAAACCCGCAGTGTGTCCCTCTTTTTCATCCACAGCGAAGGCAAGCTGGACTATGACCAGTTCTCCAACCAGTGGTCCATCAGCAGAGCCAGAAAATACATGCAGAAACATACGGCCGACCTGGAGAGGATTGAAAAAGAGTTTGGCGTGGATAAAACGGTTATCACGGCGATCATCCTTGTTGAGACGGGACTCGGAACGGTGATGGGAAAAAGCTCGACCCTGAATGCACTGTCATCCCTTGCTGCACTGAAAGACCCGGCACCCCGGGAAATGTTCTGGAAAAATTTTAAAAACAAGGATGAACTCACCCGCAAGGATTTTAACAAAAAGGCTGCCCGCAAATCCGCCTGGGCCTACCGCGAATTGAAGGCCTTTCTGGAATACACCCAAAGGGAAAACCTGGATCCTCAGACCATATACGGCTCCTATGCCGGGGCCATGGGTATTCCCCAGTTTATGCCCACCAACATCGCCCCGTATGCCCGGGACGGCAGCCAGGACGGCGCCATCGACCTGTTCAACCATGCCGATGCCATGGCCAGTATCGCCAGTTATCTGAAAACCTTCGGCTGGAAACCGGGGATCACCCGGGCCAAGAAGAAAGAAATCGTCCACCGCTATAATCACAGCAGTTATTACGTGGATACTATCTTGAAGATATCGGACCTCTTGAAAAAATGATAATGGAACTGAAAACCATCGGTGTCGTCCTCGTTCTGACTGTGCCGTTTTTCTTTCTGACCATCTGGGCCATCGTGGACTGTCTGCAGAAAGATTTTGGCACCATCGGTAAAAAAGCCCTCTGGGGCTTGATCGCGGCCATACCTTTCGTGGGAGGAATCATCTATTTCATTTTCGGATTCAGAAAAGGGAAGAAAATGGATCTCGAATAGATTTTCATGCACGACCACACACAATACGGCATGAAACATGCTGGTTGATTAAAATATTCGCGTGACCATCAACATTCAACGCCTGAAAATTTATGAAATGCGCCAATATCGCTCCATTACAAAATGTGTTTGACAAATGGCAACACCTTA
>JAFDAT010000194.1 GCA_019313725.1 Deltaproteobacteria bacterium | reverse complement strand
ATTCAAACCCTGGCGCAGATAAAAGACCATCTATAATTTGAATTCACCCTGCATTGGAAAAAGCGGGGTGAATTCAAATTTGAAAAACATAAAAAATGTTATGGGGTTAAAAAAATGCGGGAACCCGTTATCGGTATCGACAGGGGTGCATCTTTCACCGATTTTGCCGTGGTCAGGGATAGGGCGCTCGTTGACCAACTGAGCATTGAAACCCGGAACTGGATTAAAATCGGCAAGGCCCTGGATCAGATTCGGACCCAAAACCCCACCGGCCATCTGGCCTTCAGCGGGGCATCATCGGGCATGCCGCCCCATATAAAGGCGCAGGTGGTGGTGGTGCCTGAAATCGAGTCTATCGGCCTGGGCGGTGCTATTATGGCCGGCTGTCGGACCTGCCTGGTTGTCAGCATGGGCACGGGGAGCGCCATGGTGCACGTGGATCACCAGACAATCACGCATGTGGGCGGAACCGGCGTGGGCGGCGGCACCATCAAAGGACTGGCCAAGCTTCTCTGCGGGGTCGACCATGCGGCCGCCCTCGAAGAACTCGCTTTAGAAGGCAGGGCCACCCAAATAAACCTGACCATCGGTGACCTGGGGCTGGACGACCTCAGTTTTCTGCCGGCCGATGCCACGGTGAGCAATTTTGCCAGCATCAAGTCGGAGAGCAAGGAAGACAAGGCTGCCGGCATCCTGTCGCTGGTGGCGGAAACCATCGGCATTGTTGCCTCCCTCTGCGCCCTGCACGCATGCTGTGGTGACAGTATCGTTGCCGTGGGCAAAGTCTCCACGAACAAACACGTCCGGGAGACACTCAAACGGGTGGGCGCGCTCTACCAGACACGGTTTCTGCATCCGGAGCATCCCGGGTGTGCGACGGCATATGGTGCCGCCATAAAATATCTTAATCTCAAAGGAGAGAACCAATAAAAAAAGGATTATAAGCTGTGGACAGTCATAAAAAGATGAACATCGAACATCGAACACTCAACATCGAATTGTGAACGAAAAAAAATATGACCTTGAAAATCGGTTACTTGAGTATGCAGTCAGGATTATAAAAATTGTTGAACAGCTTCCTGATAGCAAGGTTGGCAGCCATGTTTCCTTCGTACCGATCGCTGTTTGTATTCGATGTTCGATGTTGGGCGTTCGATGTTCAATGTTCATCAAAAGAGTGTATCCTGTCCGGAATATCCGGATCAGGGTTATATATCTTAGATAGTTATGCCAAGGAGGAAAAACCAATTAAAATCAGAGTGATAGGCTGGTGGGGAGCTTACCCGGGACCTGGAGAGGCCACTTCGTGTTATCTGCTGCAGTCCGGCGGGTTGAACATACTCTTAGACTGCGGGTCCGGCGTTCTGGGAGCGCTGCAAGCTTATATAGACCTGGAAAAGATTGACGCGGTGGTCCTATCCCATTATCATGCCGACCACGTAGCCGACCTGGGCTGCCTGCAGTATGCCACCCGTGTGCTGATGGACCTGGGAAAACGTGAAAAGCCCCTGGCTGTTTACGGGCATGCCGAAGACCACCATTTTACAGACCTGGACTACCACGACTTTTCCAAGGGCTACGCCATCGACGTGGACACCCATCTCGTTTTAGGGGACACCGCCTTCACATTCTGGCGCAACGTACACCCGGATCCGTGTTTTTCCATGCGGATTGAAAAAAACAAGCGGGTATTGACCTATATATCCGACACCCAATGGGATGACGGACTGGTGGAAGCGGCCTGCGACGCTGATCTGCTGATATGCGAGTCCAGTTTATATAACGAGTACAAAGGGGTTGTCGGCGGGCACCTGGCCGCTGGAGAAGCCGGATTAATCGCCGAAAAGGCCGGTGCCGCGCACCTGGTGCTGTCGCACCTGCCGCACTTCGGAAACCACCAGGATCTCGCCAGGCAGGCCGCAGAGGTTTTTCGCGGTCCGGTTGAATTGGCGGCAACAGGCAAAAACTGGGAATTATAAAAATAGGGAATAATACCATCTTACTCTTTGCTTTGAAACGCTTCGGGCGTCTGATTCTTACAGTACTGATTATCTCGACCATTGTCTTCCTGGTCATCCGGGTCATTCCCGGAGACCCGGCGCTGACCATTGCCGGTGTTGATGCGTCGGAAAGCGATATCGAGGCCATTCGCGCCAAGCTGGGCACCGATAAACCCATGCTCAACCAGTACATACAGTGGCTCTGGGATGTTTTCAGATTCGATTTCGGCCATTCCTTGACCTCGGGCCGACCGGTCAGCGAGCTCATCCTGGAACGGTTCCCGCTCACGCTTACCCTGGCGGTTCTGGGGATTGTGCTCTCGATAATCATCGCTATCCCCCTGGGGGTCATCTCAGCCGTTCGCCGCTGGTCATTCTGGGACTATATCGGTATGCTGTTTTCACAGGCCGGCATGGCCATCCCCAGTTTCTGGCTGGGGATCCTGCTGCTCATGCTGTTGTCCATAAAATACAGGGTCTTCCCCCTGTTTGGTTCCGGAAGCATCAACCATCTCATTCTGCCCTCGATTTCTTTAGGCATAGCACGGGCGGCCGTTCTGCTGCGTCTCACCAGAGCCTCCATGGTGGAAGAACTCAGCAAGGAGTACGTGATCACCGCCAGGGCCAAGGGGCTCACCGAAAGGATGGTCAACTACAAGCATGCCCTCAAGAACGCCCTGCTGCCGGTCATCACCATCGCCGGCATACAGCTCGGCTACATGCTGGGGGGAGCGATCATCATCGAACAGGTTTTTTCGCTGCCGGGTCTGGGGAGGCTGTTTCTTTTCGCGGTCTACCAGCGGGATTTTCCGCTCATCCAGGGTGGTGTGGTTTTCGTGGCCTTTGTTTTTTCGTTTATCAATTTTACCGTGGATATACTGTACAGTGTGCTCAACCCTAGAATTCGGATTACCTAATTCCTTGCATGAAATTTGATAAAACTATTAGAAATAGAAGTTCTAAAAAAATCAATGCAGAAATCAGATAAAAACCTATTAGACATAAACAACCTGGACATCAGTTTTATTCAGGCCCGGGGAGCGGCGCATGCCTTGCGGGGTATAGATCTGACCATTGCATCGGGTGAAATCCTTGCGCTGGTGGGTGAATCGGGTTCCGGCAAGACGGTGACCTCCATGAGCATCATGGGCCTGGTCCCCATTCCCCCGGCCAGAATCAACAAGGGCAGTCTGTTATTCAAGGGCAACGATCTCATCGGACAGCCCCATGCGGAAATGCGAAAACTAAGGGGTAAGGAAATCGCCATGATTTTTCAGGAACCGGCCAAATATCTCAATCCTTCCCTGAAAATCGGCGAACAGATCACCGAGATGCTGGTGCTCCACCTTAACATGTCAAAGAAGCAGGCTGTCGAGAAAGCCCTGGAATATCTGGACGTGGTGGGCCTGGGCAAAAGCAGACGTGTGCTAAACAGCTATCCGCATGAGCTTTCAGGGGGCATGAAGCAGCGGGTCATGATCGCCATGGCCATCTGCTGCAACCCATCCCTGCTAATCGCTGACGAACCTACGACGGCACTGGATGTCACCCTGCAGCTTCAGATTCTGAAACTTATCCGCAACCTGAAAAAGCAATTTTCCATGGGCGTTCTTTTTATCTCGCACAATCTGGGTATCGTACGCGAAATTGCCGATAGGATTTCGGTCATATACGCCGGAAAAATCGTGGAATCGGCTTCCAACCAGAACCTGTTCGAGGACACCCTGCATCCCTATACCCGCGCGCTCCTGCAATCCATCCCGGATGCCGAGAAGCGGGGCCACCGCCTACGGGCCATACCGGGCAGTGTGCCAGATGCTGAAAACATACCGTCGGGCTGTGGTTTTCATCCGCGGTGCCCCCTGGCGCAGGATATGTGCAGTCAGGAGATTCCGCTTACCAAGGATTACGGCAACGGCCATTCTGCGGCCTGCCATATGGTACATTAGAAACAATGCATAGATTTGTAGAAATAAAAAACCTGGAAAAGACCTACTACGGACACGGCATCTTCAAATCCCTGAAAAATGCCGTCAAAGCCGTTGACCGGGTCAGCCTGGGCATCGAAAAAAAGAGTATTTTTGGTCTGGTGGGTGAATCGGGCTGCGGAAAAACATCCCTGGTCAGATCCGTATTATATCTGGATCCCCCGACAGCCGGTGAAGTGTGGGTTGACAATACCCTGCTCGGAGATCTGCCGGCATCCGGCCTGCGATCTTTCCGGCAACGGATGCAAATCGTTTTTCAGGATCCCAACAGTGCTCTCAACCCCAAGATGAACATACAGAACAGCCTCGAAGAGGGGCTCGTCAACCGCGGATTCGATGCCCCTCGCAGAAAAAAGCAGGTGTCCCGTGTGCTGGACTTGGTGGGCATCTCGCCTTCGCACAGCACCCGATATCCGCATGAGTTTTCCGGTGGCCAGAAACAGCGCATCGTCATCGCCAGGGCCATCTGCATGGAACCGGACTTTCTGGTGCTGGATGAACCGGTTTCCAACCTGGACGTATCCATCCAGGCCCAGATCGTCAACCTGCTCCAGGATTTAAAGGAGGATCTGGGGCTGACCTATCTGTTCATCTCCCACGATCTCAACCTTGTCGCCTATCTGAGCGACCGGATCGCCGTGATGTACAGGGGCCGCCTGGTTGAATCGGGATCGACGGATGAAATCATGAACCGCCCGCTGCACCCGTACACCTTGAAGCTTTTTTCATCCATACCGGGCATGGAAACCACTGCCATGACGGACGACGCCGGCAATATGCCGGAATCCTCGTCTGACGGCGTAAAACCTGTCTCCGTCGACACCCGGGGATGCCACTACATCGATTTATGCCCGCTGCGGGGCAGGGAGTGCGCGGCACGGGATCCGCAACTTGAAACGGTTCATGGCAGCCATAAGGTGGCTTGTTTCAAAATTAACAAATGCATGCGAAGAATAATTTCGACAAAACCCTAAACAAGGAGGCTGTTATGAAAAAAACGATGTTTCTGACCATTGCCATTGCCATGTCCCTACTTTTTCTGAACGGTATGGCCGGTGCAAAGTCACTGAACTTTGCGCTTTCAGGAAGCCCGGACACGCTGGACCCGCACAAAACATCGGGAACGCTGACCTTTCAAACCTTGAAAAGCGTTTATGACACCCTGGCCGAACCGGATCAAACCGGAAAGATCGTTCCGGCGCTTGCTGAAAAATGGACCATCAGCGATGACGGCACCACCTGGACGTTTAGTCTGCGCAAGGGCGTCGTTTTTCATAATGGCGACAAGCTGACCTCCCGGGATGTCAAAGCCACGTTCGAGCGTATCAAGAACAAGGAAACCGCTTCGCCCAATGCCAATGAATTTGCCCCCATCACCAGCATGGAAACCCCCGATGATTTAACGGTGGTGTTGAAACTTGCAGCGCCGTCGGCCCCCCTTTTGGGAACGCTGGCCTCCGGCTGGGGAGCTATCCTGCCCAAGAGCCTGATCGACAGCGGCCATGACTTTGCCTCCGAACCCGTGGGGACAGGTCCTTTTAAACTGACCCAGTGGATCCGCGATGGAAAACTCGTTTTTGAAAAAAATAAAAACTACTGGATGAAGGGTTACCCCAAACTGGACCAGGTGATCATGCACATCATTCCGGAAAGGTCTGTCCAGGTTCAGGGGTTGATTTCCGGCCAGATTGATGTCAGCTACATTATCGACCAGGAAGATGAACCCCTGCTGACCAGCAGCCCGGATGTCGAAATCAAAAAAAGCCTGACCTCGCTCATCATGGTCATGCCCATGAACTGCAGCCGTCCGCCCCTGGATGACCTGCGGGTGCGCCAGGCCATCACCCACGCCATCGACAAGCAGAAAGTTCTGGATATCGCCTACGGTGGCGGTAAAACCATCGGCACCTTCATGGACTACGGCAACGCCTATTACAAAGATTTTGCCGATCTCTACCCCTACGATCCGGCTAAAGCCAAAAAGCTCCTGGCCGAAGCCGGCGTGGGCATGGACACGGAACTGGAAATGTTTCTGCCCCAGAACTATCCGCCCCATGTCAAGGCCGGTGAAATTTACCAGGCCATGCTGACCAAGGTGGGTCTGAACGTCAAGATAAAGCTGGTGGACTGGTCAACCTGGATCGGGGATGTGTACCGCCAGGCCAAGTTTGATTTTACCGCCATCGGTCACACCGGCAAACTCGATCCCAATGGAACCCTTTCCAATTTCGGCATCAAAGAGAAAAAATATGTGCGTTGGGACAATCCCGAAGCAGCCGCTCTGTTTGCCAACGCCGCCAAAACCGACGGGTTTGAAAACCGGAAAAAACTCTACGACCAAGGCCTCGAACTCATGGCCAAGGAAGTCCCGTTCATGTTTCTGGGCTCTTCCTATCGCCGCATCGGCATCCGGAAGAACGTCAGCGAGTTCCGTATGACCCCCAGCCTGGACACCTTTGATTTCCGGTGGACCGACGTGAAGTAAATGAAGAGTAGATACCCGGGTCCAGAGGGCCCGGCACTGGATGCTCCCTGGAAGGGAGTATCTACGCCATAACATATGAGTGTCTAAAGTGGGCTAAAGTGAACTAAAGTGACTAAAGTTAAGGAATTCT
>JAFDAT010000193.1 GCA_019313725.1 Deltaproteobacteria bacterium | reverse complement strand
TGTTAACTTTTTTATTTTTAAGTTAACACTTGGGGAGGCCTTAATGGAGATGTCAAAATACTGGAAAACAATCGTCGATACCTTGCAGGACGGCGTCATGGTTGTCGATCCGGGCGGCCGGGTACTGGCGTTAAACCCGGCAGCTGAACGTTTGACCGGCTACAAAGCCGAAGAGCTGATCGGACAATCCTGTCGCATTCTGGACTGCACCGGATGTGAAATCTTTGGCGAGGGTTACGCGGAAAAATGGTGCGGCCTGTTCGCCAAGGGTAATGTCAAAGCAAAAAAGTGCCTGCTCACCAACAAAGAAAAACGCTCGGTCAATGTCATTAAGAATGCGACCATTTTGTACGATGAAAATAGAAAGATCATCGGTGCTGTTGAAACCCTTACCGACATGTCCGCCCTGGTGTCCCAGCAGTTTGAAATATCACAGTTGCGCAGAAGCCTGCACATGGATGAAGGGTTTCACGGCTTGATCGGCAAATCGCCCATCATGCAGAACCTGTTCGAACTTATTGAAAACGTCGCCCTGTCAGAAGCACCTGTCATAATCAGCGGCCAGAGCGGAACCGGCAAGGAACTGGTGGCCCGCGCCATCCACGAAGCCAGCGACCGCAGTCAAAAGCCGTTTATCAAGGTAAACTGTTCGGCACTGAACGAAAACCTGCTGGAAAGCGAACTGTTCGGGCATGTCAAAGGGGCGTACACCGGTGCGGAAAAAACCAGAATCGGCCGATTCGAAGCGGCCCATGGCGGCACCATTTTTCTGGATGAAATCGGGGACATCTCGCCTGCCATCCAGGTTAAACTGCTGCGGACCCTGGCGGAAAAAGAGATCGAACGGGTGGGTGACAATCGATCGATTAAAGTGGATGTAAGGGTAATCTCGGCAACCAATAAAAACCTGGAAACGTTAATCCGACAGGACCGATTTCGGGACGACCTCTATTTCCGCATCAACGTTTTCCCCATCAACTGCCCGCCGCTTAAAGAGCGGCTTGAAGATATTCCCAGTATCGTGCAGAATTTCATCCGTCTCAACAACGAAAAGAGCGGAAAAAAAATTCTGGGCATGACCCCCGAAGCCATCCAAAAAATTACGGTCTACACCTGGCCCGGCAATGTTCGTGAACTGCGCAATGCCATTGAATATGCTTTTGTCCTGTGCCCCAGCGGTGGAATCGGCCTCGATCACCTGCCGCCAAAAATTGCCGGATTTTCCGGTGAGTGTTTTGAACCCCGGGAAGAACACCAACCGCAGTTAAAACGAACCGATTTTGCTAAAAGGGCGGCCTTGATCAAAGCGCTTCGCCAGACCCGCGGCAACCGCTCGGAAACAGCCCGGGTTTTGGGTGTAAGCCGGGTGACCGTCTGGAAACAGATAAAAAGATATAAAATCGATCTGTTGAAAGACCTCTCATAACAGATCAGCCCCGATTTCTTTGAAACCGGGGCTGATCTGTTATTAAACGCGGCTTCGCCGCTCAATAATAAAAATGCCCCTCCGATTAATAAATCGGAGGGGCATTTTTATTATTTGGGGAATACCGCCCCTTTGTCCGCGCTGGATACAAGTCTGGCATACCGCGCAAGGTAGCCGGTTTTTACTTTCGCCTCGAATTCAGGCAGTTTGGACAGCCTTGCTTGAATCTGCCCATCATCCAGGCGTACATTCAGGGTTTTGTTGAGCATATCGATCTCGATGATATCCCCCTCCTCAATAGCGGCAATGGGTCCTCCGGCTGCGGCTTCCGGTGATATATGACCAATGGCCGCTCCCCGCGTAGCTCCGGAAAACCGGCCGTCGGTAATCAGCGCCACTTGCCTGTCCATGCCCATACCGGCAAGCGCCGAGGTGGGGGAAAGCATTTCCCGCATGCCCGGACCGCCCCTGGGGCCTTCGTAGCGGATAACGATCACGTCCCCGGCCCGAATGCCGCCTTCCATGATGGTTTCAAAGGCTTCATCCTCAGAATGAAACACACGCGCCGGGCCTGTGTGCTGCAGCATCTCATCGGCAACGGCCGCCTGTTTGACGATGGCTCCCTGGGGTGCAAGATTTCCTTTTAGCACGGCCAGCCCGCCGGTTGCATGCACAGGGTTGTCGATGGGCCGCACAACCGTCTTATCCTTGATGCCGGCACTGATGCTGTCCAGAAGGTCGCCCAACGACCGACTGGTTACCGTCATTTCCCCATCATGCAACAGCCCTTTTTTTCTCAGCTCCGCCATGATGGCCGGTACTCCTCCCGCATAGTAAAGATCGATCACGTGGTGGGGGCCGGCCGGTGCTATGGTGGTCAGGTGCGGTATCTTTTCCGCAATTCTACCGAAGTCGCCCAACCCCACGTCCACATCCGCGTAATAAGCAATAGCCGGTATGTGCAGCGCGGAGTTGGTCGAGCCCCCCAGCGCCATGTCTACCGCAATCATGTTTTCGAACGCCTGCCGGGTCATGATCCGACGCGGGTTTATGTCATTTTTCACCAACTGAACCGCATGATAGCCTGTCTCTTTGGCCAGCCACACCCTTTCCGAATATACCGCCGGGATGCTGCCGTTCATTGGAAGCGCCATTCCCAGAGCCTCAGCCAGATTCCCCATGGTGTTGGCCGTAAACATTCCGGAACACGAACCCGCGCCCGGGCAGGCGTTACACTCGAATTGCCGCAGCTCCTGTTCATTTATTTCACCGCTCTTCAACCGCCCTACGGCTTCAAATACTTTGTCCAGGCCCACTTCCTTCCCCTGAATCCTTCCCGGCAGCATGGGCCCGCCTGAAATAAAAATGGATGGAATGTCGAGCCTGGCTGCAGCGATCAGCATGCCCGGAACGATTTTATCGCAGGATGCCATTAAAATCATGCCGTCAAAAGGATGTGCCATGGCCATGATCTCCAGTGAGTCGGCAATCAACTCCCGGCTGGGAAGTGAATATCTCATGCCGTCGTGATTCATGGCAATACCGTCGCAAACCCCTATGGTGTTGAATACCACCGGAGTCCCCCCGGCAGCGTAGACCCCGGCCTTGGCCGCTTCCACGAGCTTGTCCAGATGGATATGTCCCGGGATGACTTCGTTGAAAGAGTTGGCAATGCCGATGATGGGATTCTTCAATTCACGATCCGAAAAACCGCCTGCCCGCAGCAGGGACCGGTGGGGTGCCCGTTCAATCCCCTTGAGCATGAGATCACTTCGTTTTTCCATATTGTGCTCCTGTATAATTCTGATTGCTTAACCCCGTCGTTCCAACAATAGGGCTGATTGCGCCTTTCAGTGCATTGTTATTTGACCATTGACATACGTATGGATTAAATGATTACATCAACTTTCTAAGGATGTCAAAAAAATGCGAATGTCTAAAAGGAACGATCAACGATGACGAACCATCTCGTGGCTGTAGGCAAGTATGGCACCCCCCTGGAATCCGTTCACAACATCGTCCAGATGAGCAAGGGGGATACCATGTTCAAAAAAGGGCTGCGCGTCTGCATCAAGCCCAATATCGTTTTCTGGACCCGTACTGTCGAATTTCCCAAATACGGCGTCATCACCACCAGCAGCATCATCCGGGATATGGTTCACCTATTGAGCGAACACGGTGTCGATGATATCTCCATCGTAGAAGGTTCGGTCACCTTAAATCCAAAGGATACATCTCGACAGGCGACCCACGCTTATGAAAGCCTCGGTTACAATACACTGGCTAAAAAGTATGGCGTAAAAACCGTCAATGTATTTGACCGACCCTTTGAATCCGTTGACCTTGGCGACGGCGTCGTACTCAACTTCAACACCGACATCCTCAACTGCGACCTTGTTGTTGATCTGCCCGTCATGAAAACCCACTCACAGACGGGGGTCAGCCTGGGCATCAAAAACCTTAAAGGCACCATCGATCAGAAATCGCGCAAAGCATGCCACAGCGCCGATCCGGAAAAAGACCTGCATTTCTGGGTTGCCCGTCTGGCAGATAAAATGCCCTCCATATTCACCTTGATCGACGGCATCTACACATCAGAGTACGGGCCAAATGTGGACGGCCGCATGCACCGCAGCAACCTCCTGGCAGCGTCAACAGACATCTTTTCCGCCGACAAAGTCGGGGCCGCTCTCCTTGGACACGATCCATCCGAGGTGCCCCACCTTGTGCACTATGCCCGGAATCATAACCGTCCCATCAACATGTCGGATGTGGAGATAGTCGGGGAACCTGTCGAAGCGCTGGCCAGGCAGCACAAAGCCTACTTCCCCTACACCGAGGACCAGTCGCTGCCACTTGCCTGGAAAAAAAAGGGCTACCGAGGCATATCCTACCGTAAGTACGATCTTTCCATGTGCACCTACTGTTCGGGTGTTACCGGCGCCATCATGGCCGCGATCGGAGCTGCTTGGCAAGGTGAGCCCTGGGATGACGTGGAAGTCTTAAGCGGAAAAATGATGCAGCCCGATCCCGTCAAGAAGCATACGATTCTCCTGGGAAAATGTATGTCCCAGGCCCACAAGGACAACCCTGACATACAGAACATACATCCCATTAAAGGCTGCCCACCGAAAAAAAATCAGATTGTCAAAGCCTTTCACGAAGCCGGCATCATGATCGACGCCAACATCATTGAAAATACCGAGAGCCTGCCGGGCTTCCTGATGAAATATTATGAGGGCAAACCTGAATTCGAGCCGGAGCATTTTAAAATAGAATAACATATGCGTGCCTAAAGTTTTGGAATGCTTGATTAAGGAGGAGTCGAGCACATGACTATCGAAGGCGATTTCAACACCCTTTTTCTGGCGGACATCCTTCAGCTTCTGTGTAACCACGGTAAAACCGGAGTGCTCAAGGCCAGCCATGCTGAGCATGAAGTCAAAACCTTCATCAAGGCCGGCAATATCATCTGCGTCATGGGTTCCAAGGAGAGCACCCGTCTGGGCAATATTCTGACCAGCAATAACGCCATTACCCAGGATCAGCTTGAAACATGCCTGGAAATTGCCGGCCGGAAAATGAAACCCCTGGGGAAAATTCTGATCGAGGAAAAGCTGATAACCGAGAAGACACTCACTCAGTTCATCGACCGGCAGGCCGAGGATATCATTCTTGATATGCTGCTGTGGGAAGCCGGCAATTTCATCTACAACGACTACGATCTCGATATCAAGGACCTGATTATTCCCCGGCTCAATATCATGAAGATCCTCATGCAGGCCACCCGCCGTATCGATGAAATGTCCGTTCTCGTCAAGCAGATCTCGGATGAACGCATGCGATTCAAGCTTTCTGCCCGGACTGAAGAAAAGGACGCATTGAAACTGGATGACATCGAGCGCAAGGTTCTCGAGCTTATTGACGATGGCCGGACAGTAAGAGAAGTCATCGATACCAGCGGAGAAGATGAGTTTCACTGCTACAAAGCCTATTACTCCCTCATATCTTCAGGCTTGATTGTGCGCAGAAAGCGAGAGGTGGCACCGTTTGAAACCGAAGAAGACCGGTACTATCCAATTATTAAAATTTATTTAGACATCCTGAACACCGTTTACGAACAGGCCAGACCGGCACTCGGACGACAGGTCGTCGACGTTTTTGATGCATGCAAGCCGGAACGCCATCCTTGGCAAAAAACGCTGTTGAAAGATTTTAATCTTCACAACCCGCTTGCCACCAATGTCCAAAATATCTCCGAAGCCCTGATGTCCACGATCGAACCCGAAAAGCAGCACGCCCGCCTTATCGACACCTTCAACACATTCATCGCCAACATCCTGGAAAAACTCCCCGGGTTTATCGGACAAACGGCCACCCAGGTACTGTTCAAAAAAATAGAAGCACGGCTGGCAAAACTCTAAACTTGGTGCACTGGCTATTCGCCCTTTCTTCAGAGGTCCAACGCCTTTTCGATCACCGGCGCCAGATCCATGAAATCGTGGGTCATCTCCGCTGCACGGTCCAGGGGTTCACCTTCAGCGTAGGACCGTCCGAAGTGACAATCCGGTTGTATACCCTCTTTTTCACAGTATCTCTGCAAAGATGATTTTTGCATGCTCGCGATCAAAAACACCCCTTTTTCAGCCCCCCACTTGAAGTGCGGGCCGTCACCGCCGCTGTCGCCGATGAGGACGATACGGTCCATGGGTACCCCCAGTTTGCGGGCGGCGACTTCCGTGTGCCGCCCTTTGTCTGTCGTTTGGAAAAGATTGAATACAATCCCCGGGTCGGTTTTTTCTCTGGAAAATTGCGGTTCAGGGTATGCGGAAATCGCCGGAAGCCGCGGGAGAAGGTTTTTTGCAAAAACACGCTGGAAGTAGCCCATGGCACCGGTGGTGGTGAGCATGAAAAAAATTTGCCGGGAGCAGCACCATTCCAACAAATTCGCTACTCCTTTATATGTCCGGAAAGCACTATCCAGGTAAGCGTCCATCTGACCAAGGCTAACGGGTTCCGGCAAGAGGGCGTTCACCCGTTGAACCGCATGTTCCAGGGAAATTTGATTCCCGGTGTATTGGCGGAAGATCTCGTTCAGGGCTGGAACCAACCCGGGGTGGGAATAACCGATGTAGTCAAATGGCCCGCAGGGGGCCAGGCACTCGTTCCAGTCGGAGGAAA
>JAFDAT010000192.1:12344-16682 GCA_019313725.1 Deltaproteobacteria bacterium | reverse complement strand
TGCCGACGCCTTCCGCAAAGCCGTTATCGACCGCCGTATCTACAAATATTGGGGCATCGATTCCTTTATCGAAAAGGAAGTGACCAGCCGGACGGAAATCGACGGTGAACGTGAAAAACTGCGCGCCGAAAGCGAAAAAACCGGTTTTATCGAAGCGGTCTACAAACTGGCCATCCAGGAAGAGCCGGCCATCTGGATCCAGGACCAGGCCGCCATCGAGTCTTACCCCCAGGATCGGACGGCGCTGTCATTGGGCTGCTTGACCATCGTAACCAAGGAGATGGCCACGGAAGAGGAGCGCCAGCGGCTTTTCGATGAAAAATTAGAACTGGAAAATCAGCTTCAAAAGGTCCACCGTCTCGACGCCATCGGGAATCTTGCCAGCGGAATAGCCGAAGATCTTAATCAGCGGGTCACCGGCATCCAGAAAAACATTGCCGATATAGCGGCCGGACTCAGCCAGGGCACCTTCGATGATCTATCCCCCTTCCAGCACTATCAGAGCTTAAAGGCCATTGAAGGACACCTCAAAGATGTAAAGGACCTTTCAAGAAGGCTCATGACATTTTCGGGAAAAGGCCCTTATGATTTTATGGAAGTCGATCTGACTGAAATCATTCAGATCACCCTGGATGATTATGAATTCGGGAAGAAAGAAATCCAGGTAACGGTGGAGCACTGCCCCGAACTGCACCGTGTGCGGGCGGACAGGGCCTTCATCGGTCGTGCGCTTTTCAATCTTTTCCAGGTTGCGGCCCAGGCCATGCCCGATGGGGGAAAACTTGTTCTGATAACGGACAACACGGTTCTGGAAACCGGCCCTGCCGAGGCCTGGGGGATTAAACCGGGAGACTACATCACCATCGCCATCACCCTTCGCAGCATGGTATTGAGCGAGAAAGACAAGCAGCGCATTTTCGAGCCTTTTTATGCGGATGGGGGGACCGGGCAATCCGGCCTGAACCTGGCCACGGCTTATGGCATCATAAAAAAGCACGACGGCATCATGGCCGTTGCTGATAGCCCGGAAGGCGGAACCAGTTTCAGTATATACCTGCCAGTGATCTAATCCGCCACCCGGGCAGTGGCAACGGCCCCTGGCCCATAAGACCAGGCTTTGGCCTATCCATATAAATGACTTCATCACAAAACAGATAATCCAGAGAATTCAGAAGCCAGAAGAACGCACAGCGTATCACCCCCGCGATGGTATTTTATCTTTGAAAATTCCAGCGGAGCTGATCAGTGCAATGCGCGCTTGATTCAGTGGTTTGTCAAAAGGTGTCCAGGGCCTTAATTACATCCCCATTTCCCGAGCGACCCATTCCCGGTGGAAATCTGTGTCCCCAAGGACCTGTTCTGCAGCTTTGGCATGCTTAAAGTATAACTGCAGATCATATTCCTCCATGAATCCTATTCCCCCGACGACCTGATGCGCTAGAGCAACTAACTTACGATAGGCCTCGCTGCCCCAGGCTTTGCACATGGATGCTTCCTTTTCATAAGGCAGTCCCTCGCTGATTCGCCATGCCGCCGTACGCTTCAGGCCAATTGGGTACGAGCCATCTGTTGGCTGCAAATTTACGCACGAATTTTCTACCCAACTCTCCACCAAAACAGTATCCGATTGCCAGTGACTCGGCCTTTAACGCGTGCGTGACCTCCGACTTGAAAAAAGCCCGTACCTCCTTTAACACCTTTTGTTCCTGCGGCGAAAATTCAAAATTCATCGATTCCACCTCCCTCATCCAGATAGAATAGTTCTATAATGCTTTAGCGGTATAATAGTTAGACTATGGAGCAAAGAATACTGAAATTTTCTTAAAAAATCGTTATAGTTCAGCTAAATCTTTTTCGTATTTTACTGTCCAGCTATCAGCACCACATTCTTTAAATTTATATTCCTCCATTTGATCTATATCCCATTGAGTCGATAGGAAATGCTCTCAGACTGTCTTGGAAGATTTATCGTTATTATGTTAACAAATTGATTTTGCTTGATATTTGAGCTCTGTTACATAACCTTTAATTGGGAGGGGTCGGCGGGACTGTTCAAGTCATTTATTTCCACTGAGGTTGGTGATCGTAGATTTGAAAAGCCAATATCAATTGGGATCGGCCAATATTGCCTAAAGCGTCATGCCTTGTATTTGATTGAATAGAATTAGAAAGCGAGCTCTAACTTCAGTAACCAATTTGACATCATTGCTATTCAGGATTACGCAAAGGCAAGACGTCGTCCTTTTGGAGCAGGAATAGGATCGTTGAATTCTTTTGCGGTATTAATCCAAAGTTCTATAGCAGATTTGATGTTTGCCAAGGCATCTTCATGGGTGCTGCCATGAGCCATGCAACCGGGCAGCTCCGGTACCTCCGCTATAAAAGCTTGGTCCTCATTACTCCAGTAGATAATAATTTCATATCTATCCATTAACCGTTACCTCCTAATTGGTATTTATGAATTAATTTACGAATCTGTCGAACTTGATAGGGCTTGGCCTTATTTCCGTCTTTTTGCTAATTAACCCTTTCTTCAATACTTGATTTTCGGAAAATGTGATGGCTGCCCTTGATCCGTATCTCAAACCCAAAATGTTTTAGCAGGTTTACCAAATCCGAAAAGAAGATATTTGCATCGCTTGTACCACGCAATATTTGAAATATTAGCTTTTCGTGTTTTTCCATGCATTAAGTGTACTATTCAAACTGGTTAAGCGCAATATCAATTTTATTCTTTGGCTGAATGCATAATAAAGTCACCACAAATCGACCGGTGTGACACAATGAAAAATTTATTGGATTATGTCAACCAATTAATATCACTTAAAATTCTGAGATTCTGTTACAAAGTCTTTTGTTGGGAGGGAACGACTGGTTTGATGAAATCTTCAGCTTCGACTGAGATCGGCATATAAAGATTAGTTTCGTCAATCCAAAATGAAAAATCTGAAAATCTCGAATAATTCTGGTTGACAATATATCAAAGGATGGAAAAAGGTGATCCGAGAGTATCATTGGATCTACTCGTTAAATCACTCTTAGCCATGGGAGCAAAAAAAGAAAACATTGCAAAAGCCATTGCTTGACAACTCTTCCTCAAGCATTTCGATAAATTCCTTGTAGTCATACTTTTCAAAAAAGACATCCTTCGCTTTGGCCCTCAACTCATCACATGTTACCAGATGTATAGATAGGCTATTCTGATCGGGCGGGACATAATTATTGATATTCAAATTGGCCCACAAGAGTCAAGAGCAGATTTGACCCCTTTCCCCAATGTTTGTAACTTACAATAAAATGTGGACTGGATCTGATAATCCTCAGAATTATCAGGCGGCAACTATGCCGATATCAAAGGACGTTGATCAACCCACGGTCTTGCCTTTTCAAGCTGTGCAGCAAGGCTAAAAAGGGTTTCTTCAGCACCATAGCGTCCGGCAAAATGTGTTCCTATCGGAAGGCCATCAGAATTCCAAAATAGAGGCACGGACATAGCGGGTTGACCGGTTGCATTACAGATTCCTGGCAGCGATAAAAATGTATCCATTTGGTCAAACGCGTGGAAAGCAACATAAAGTGCCTGTCCCTATTCCTCGCCCCTTTGAAATCTAATTTACCAGCGGTTACAATGTTTGTCAGAATAATGTTCCGTATCGTGCAAGAAGCGGTTCGGATATCATTGTAACAAAGCTTCCAAATACTGAGATTTTATCTGTTGGCTTGCCAAAGCTCGCTCGATCGGCGGTAACCTTAATATGACCCCTAAAACAGCGGCCAGAGCCCTGTGATGCCATAGAACCCGGTTATCAAAAATCAGGTGTTGCAGCTTACCACGCTCCAGGGCCATTACCACGGATCGATGCGTACTGTTTAAAGGAGTAATCACACGTTTTCCGCGACGATCTATCGATATTGAAGCCGTTTTCGTGCAGGCCCGCACACAAACGCCACAACCCAGGCAGCGGTCGAGGTCGACTTGCGCCTTCTTTTGTTTGGGACGATGAGGATTGTTGGCGGAAACCAGGGTCATGGCCTCCACCGGGCAAAGCGCAACACATTTGCCACAGCCATTGCAGGTATTGGTATCAATTTGCGGTATGAAATTGGTGGTATGAATCGGATGCATGACCGCGAAACGTCTTTGGGCAATCATGGCTTCGCAGCAACAACCACAACAGTTACAAATGAAATTAACCTCCTCACGAACATTTTCACCAAACTGGACCAAGTTTGCTTCATAAGCCTGGGCCAAGAGATCCAATCCCTCTGGTATATCCACCTGACGAGCATGACCGTGCCGAATCAGGGAGGCGGCCGTGGTATTGAATGTCATGCAGA
>JAFDAT010000192.1:0-12303 GCA_019313725.1 Deltaproteobacteria bacterium | reverse complement strand
CCACGGTAGCTGGCCGTTGTGATAACTTCGCTGGCACGTTCGTAATCCAGTACATGCAGGGCATTCTTCGAGGAAATAACTGGTTCGTGAACAAAGGTGCGACCCAGTTTAGTCTCACCTTTGGTAAAAAGCTCCCGGACAAAATCCTCCTGTACATTAAGATATTCAAAAAAGAGCTCACCGAGCAACTTCTGGTCAATATCCCCGCGGATGCGCATCAGGGAAAACTCAAAAAATCCTGCCATGGGTGGGGGCAGAACATATTGAATTTCTCCGTCGACTTCCATATCCACCAGCAGGGCCTTATGGGCCAGACGTTCCAGAAATCTGCGCGATTCGTTTTCGGACACCTTCCAAATACGCGCAGCTTTGCCGGCAGTGAACGGTTTGATGGGTAGTAGTGAAACGCACTCAGCTTCCTTTTCTTCGAATAGCACCATCAATATTTTGGTCAACAGTTTGGAAGACGGCGCCCCTTGAGGAAAGCGATTAAGACGCTCGGTCAAGCGCCGGTAGGCGGATTTTTCTAGTGTATGACCCATGGTTTATTATTGCGTAATGATTTTTTTGGATTATTACAATAATCTTCCGATAGCGCAAGAAGGAGTAATCATATTTTTATCAACAGGTATTAGTGCTGTAAATCATTATCTAAAATTCTTCCCGGCAACCCTGACACTGTAGATCCATTGGGCACTTTCATATGAGTCATAACACCTGTATTTGCATGAACAATAGCCTACAGCCACCTTATTAACCAGCCAATAAACAGCGTACCCGACGCCATATCCCAAAGGAAGCATGATTCATGGTCGACATAGCGGCGTTTCTTTGATCGAAAAACAGGTTTACAATTTCTGTCGCCTCACGTTTTAAAAGACCGTTGGTGGTGCACATTATCTGGATGAGTTCGAGTTTGTTCATGGGGTTCCTTTCTCTTTATTCGCGTTCGGTTGGATTAAATCTCGATAAATTTATAACGGTGTGACCGTATCTGTCAAACCCATGTGGTAATCTGCGTGCAAATACTCAATAGAAGGAGGGAATTAATATGAGAAAACATGAACTGTACACAGATTATCACGACCATTTTGAATACTTCGGTAACACCGAGATTGAAAGGATCCGTAAACAGGGTGAAAAGACAATTCGGCATGACTGGATAATTTTTAACACTGTTGATGAAGCCATGGAATTTTTCAACGATCAGTGCGGTGAGTTTATCGGTTGCTATGCTTAAATAGATTTTGGGTTCGATTCATATCTGAACTCTCAGCGGATAGGAGATATCCTTTATAGTTTTCAAAGGGAAATCGTTTTCGGTAAAGGAAATATGGACAGGCTGTTGACATACGGACCTTTGGATTAACGAATCAAGTCACCGTATATTAGCTGTTACAGCGATATTTAGACTTCGCGTGGATTATGTTAACTATTTGATTTCATGTTTATTTTAAGCTCTGTTACATAATCTTTAATTGGGAAGAATATCAAAAAATGATCAAGTCATTAATTTTCGATATAGCCTATGAACGATAGTTTCTTTTGCTAATCTTGTATTAGGATCTTTTTTAATTATGATTCATCATGCCCATATTTAAACGTTCAATTCTGCGATGGCTGCGTCGATTGCTGCCAGTGCATCTTTGTGCGTTTCTTGTTTCATTGGGCCGATGATATCCCGACCTTTGTTGAGAGATCTGGCAAATGCCATCGTGTCAACCATCAGGTTGTCGATATGAATGGCTTTCGTAACAATGTTGTGTGCCTCGCATTCTTCCGCTGTCAACCGTTTTCCCGTGTAAAGCATTTCCTCGAATTTGTAATCAGGTAAAGCGCGTTTACACAGTACGGTGAACACCCGGGCCCAAAGGCATTTTTAGATCCACTTCCGGTAGGCAGATCCAGCCACGATCTGAACGCATGAACCGAAAATCATGCGCGAAGGATAAGAACACGCCTCCTGCAAAAGCATGGCCAGTGATGGCGGCTACCGTAATCATTGGCAGGGCCAAGACCCGTCTCATTAAACTCCACATTTCGAACTTGAATCGCTCAAAGATGCCCAGACCTTCCTGCTCAATGGTAGCCTGTAGCCACTCCAGGTCTATCCCATTACTCCAGATCTTCGAGTGGGATGATCTCACGACAAGCACCGTTACATCGGATTCCTGCTCTACCTCATCTATTACTTGGTTGAAATCTTCAAAGAAAGAGAAATTGAAACGGTTCTCTCCGCTGTCCATTGTCACCAGGGCGACATGTTCATCCAGCTCAAATGTTACTTTCGATATTATTTTCTTCCTTTGCATGAATTTATGATGCAAATTATTGCATTCCGAGCATTCGCAAAATATAAAACTTGATCAAATTATGCGACAGGCCGTTTGCAATGACTCTATGAATAAAGATTGGATCTTGAAATATTTAGAAATTATCTAGATTGTGTCGCCCCAGGGATATCGCAGCCCTGAAAGGCCGCCCCTCCCACTCCGCCTCGGTGGGTAATCGCTTTCCATCCCAGGCGCAGTAATCGTTGGCCCGACTCCAACTGACATAGATCACCGGAAAGTCGTCATAGGCCGGATCGCCGTAATAAGAAGTTCTTGTGTAACTGGACGAATCATCCGGGGCTGTGCACCCGCCTGCGCTCACGCAGGCTGCGTACTCCGCGTTGGTCACCTCGTGTACATCCATGTAAAAGCCAGAGGTGATGCAAACATTGTGCACGGGAAGTTCGTCGCTGTCTCCTTCGTTGAAGGCATCCCCCATGTCGAAACAGCCGGAAAGGATCAGAGC
Source organism: Deltaproteobacteria bacterium (assembly GCA_019313725.1). Classification (GTDB taxonomy): domain Bacteria; phylum Desulfobacterota; class Desulfobacteria; order Desulfobacterales; family B30-G6; genus JAJDNW01. The sequence goes on along the minus strand of JAFDAT010000192.1, from coordinate 9,504 downwards.
CATCGGCGTACATCCCTCATCCACGCTTCCGTAGTCCGCGTCTCCCGGACACTGGTTGTCAACATCGTCGCATAATTCCGTAGCACCGGGATATATATCATCGTTGCCATCATCACAGTCCACAGCAGTACCGCATCCATTCTCCACATAATAGCCATCTCTATCAGCATCAGTACTCGATATAAACAAGCCGGAATCCAATGCCGTAGCCCCTGCCCCTATCGTCTGGAAGGAAGCTGAATCGAACGGCTGATCGACTGTAGCTGGCGTTAATATGCCAGCTGCCGCCGCGAATTACCCGTTCGGAACCACTGGCAGACCCTGTGGGATCGGTAACAGGGGTAGATGGGTATGCCCCATACCAATCCTGACACCATTCATATACATTTCCATGCATGTCGTAAAGGCCCCAATCATTGGCAATTTTTTGAGCCACTATATGTGTTGCACTATTAGAATTGTAACAATACCACCCAAGAGCATCTAGGTTTTCATCATAACTACAATCGGTTACAGAAATATTGCCATTGGCTAAAGCAGTAATGCTTCCTGCCCTGGCAGTATTCTCCCATTCTGCTTCGGTTGGAAGTCGATAAGTGCCTTCACCAATAGCATTTAGGTTTGACAGAAAGATCTGTATATCATTCCAGGAAACCATTTCCACAGGACAGTCACTGCCGCAGGAATCAAAGGATGACGGGTTGCTGCCCATCACCGCCTGCCACTGCCCCTGGGTCACCTCCGTGGTCTGCATGTAAAAACTCTGGGTCAGGGTAACCTCATGCTCGGTTTCGTCAGAATAGCGGCCCAATTCGCCAGTGGGACTGCCCATGGTAAATGTTCCAGCAGGTATCAGGTTGAAGGTCATATCGAAACTATTGGTATAGGAAGTTTTGATGTCCCCTTCCAAATGGGCATCGGGAATATGCACTAAATGTATGCCGGCCGTAGTGGCTACCTGGATATAGAGTCAAATTTTCCGGATCCTCTATATTGATAACATGCAACGCTTCTGATGTGGCGACATAGGCGAAACTACCTGATAAAACAATGTCGCTTGGTGAACCAGAGATATTTATCGAGCCTGTCAAGATCGGATTGTCCGTATCACTAATATCAATTACTGTAAAAGCGTTGGTTGCATCCAACCCTAAATAAGCATAACCCTCTCGCACCTTTATGCATTCAGGGTTTCCCTGAGTTACATACGTTTTGATTATAAATGGATTTGACAAATCGCTGATGTTAATGATCTGAAGGCCGACAACCCAGTCGGCAACATAGGCAAACGAGCTGACCAAGGCAACCGCTCTGGCGTCACCGCCCGTATTAACATAATCACCGATCATTACAGGATCCGACGGATCACTTATGTTCATTATAGACAGCCCCGGTCCTCCATGGGTGACATAGGCGTACGTTCCAGTCACGGCAACATTGTATGCATAGCCATCTGTGCTATCTGACCCTACGATATACGGGGATGACGCATTCCTGATATCGATAATCAATAAGCCACCGGAACCATCAGCAGTGTATGCATAAGAGCCGGAAACAACTATTCTCTCGGCAAAGCCGGGTGTATCGATGGTTGCTGCTATGGCTGGGGCCATCGGGTCATTGATATCGATGACCGTAAAACCGTTATCGCCTCCGGCTACATACCCAAAGGATCCAACCACAAACACGTCTCTGGCTTCTCCCGGAGTTTCAATCGACCCGGCGGTTCCGTAGTAAGACTTCATTGCCACTTCACCTATCGCACTATCATGACCAGCAACTACTTCTATTCCGCCAACCTCGGCCCTGAAATAGACTATTTCCCTGGAATCTTTGCCAAGGACCACGAGAGATCGGTTTATTCCAGATGAAATGCCATCCACCGTTCCGTGCCCCTGGCTGCATGAAAAAAAGTTGCTTTTCAATAAAGCACCGTCTTCATCGTATACTTCAAATGCCACCGTGGATACTTCGGACCCAGTGCAGTCTAATGCCATGGGAACAGCACTCCCACCCTCTTTGGCGGGTGCGCCCTCCCATATCATCTGGAAGGAAATACTCCCACAGTCACTATTGCCGCAACCTGTTGAAGAGTATTCTGCTTCACCGCAACCAAACAGGCTGATAATGAGCAAAATTAACAGGCTCGGCATCAAATAACATTTGAATATATATAATATTTTATCCATTTCCCTAACCATTGTCTGCATCAAATTAGAAAATTTGAAACCCTCACTTACGTTTATAGTAAGATGCTGTATTACCAGTTTGCGCTTATACTCCCTTCATCTGATTGAGGGACATCCGATGAACCACTGCCCCCATCACCTCCTGCAAACGCAGCTGCACAACCAGCAATAACTGCAGCACCAATAATGACCCAAAGCCATGTTTTACTGGATTTCTTTCCGGGAGCTCTCTTCACCTCGGACATCCGTGTTTTGGGTTCATGGGCGGTGATCACCGAGTTAGGGGCGTTAACGTTCTTGGCAGTTGCCGGATCAATACTGATAAAGAACAGTATAAGCAACGTAAGCACGATACAAATTGCCGGCCGTAATCTGCACATACATTTCCTTTCTTAGTAGGCCACAAATACATCCTCTTTTTGGTTGCTGTACAGCATAGGCGTTTGCGTTCTGCCGCCATGAAAACGTTTAGCCCAATAGGGTACGCCCTCTGAGCGGTCAGACACATAAGCATGAATCTCCTGAAAGGTAATCTCTTTATTCATGTCTAAATCCGCGGCTCCACCAATGGCCATTAAGAAGAAATATGTAAACAAACCATGCTTCATCTCGTCATGCCAACTGCTCACCTGATTGCCTTCAGAGCTTGCCAGTACGGATGTGTTTGCCATGAAGGGCATACTCGTATCGACTTTAATAAGGGCCGTATCGACTTTAATAAGGGCCGGACTGGCACTTTTCGTTAAATTAAGGCCTGAATTTGTAGCCCCGGAAAAACATGCCTCTATAACCACGGTAATTTTACGCGCTTCAAGCTTGATGGATTCGTAAAAAATAGCAGAGTTGTGATACCATCTAATCGTTGAGGGTGTGGGGCCATGGAAAATGATACTCGTATCCACGGTTACCTTTCCGTTTGTAGATGGAGATCATCTTAGCTTCTGAAATTTAAAGAAATATTATCGATACCATTTGGTTATCCTCAAAGTGCCATAGAAGGTCCTATCAATTCAAGATTTGGTCGGTGGTAATAATAATCGCACACCGGTAATATTTCAGGTGCCTGATAATCTTGTTTTTGTTATCCCCAATAAAAAGCAGGGCCATAATTGAACCCTGCTCTTTTTGATTATTCTTTTAAACGGATTTCTTTTCGTCTATCAAATCCGCATCTTCTTTCGTTCTCAGATCTTCGTTCAGGGCCTTTGTAGATAAACTCTATATAAGCCGAGATAAACTCCGATCTTCTGTCAGATCCTGAACGACGACCACCCTTGCCGGACGCCATGTCAGAGGCCATACGGTGCGCTCCCTTTTATACAGATCAGAAGCATCCTCAAATTAGCTCGAGTACAATACGCGATAAAGGGGTGTTGGTTTCGAGATATTTTTTAGCTTATATTCTCCTATGAACTCACATGGATAACTCTCGCCGATCATAGAGTAGGTTTCTGCACTGACAAAAAGTCTGGTATTCTCAGAAACTTTTCCAATTCGGGCAGCTATTACAGTCACAAGACCAGATGCTGTATAGGTCATCCTGTCTCCGGTAATGCTTTCCATGTGGGTGATACCTACATAAGCCTCACCCGAATTAATCCCCATGTGAAGATGGACATCGTTCCAGGGGTAGGAAAGCTCATGATTCAGTTGTCGGTTTTCTTCAACAATTTCCAATCCGGCTGCAACCGCCTCCCGGGCATGGTGTTCAAGCGTATCGGATTTAAATAATATCATCAGCCCGTCACCAGAAGTTTCGTTCAATTCACCCCCATGTCTATTCACACACAAAAGATATTTGGAAAAATGTTTTTCCACCATGTCATTGACCAACTGTTGATCATAGTTTTCCATCAACTTTGAGAAACCTTGTATGTCGATGAAGAGAACGGACACATCCATTGGAATTTTTTTCCTATTTATTTTATCAGGCTCTTGTTCCAAGATTTTCGTGACTGAGGGCGGCACGAACTTGGTTAACTGCTCTTTAACTCTCTCCAGTTTTTCTGCAAGCAAAATAATAGCTTTCAGTTTCTCGGTGTATGCCTTGATGTCCTCATAGAGTCTGGAATTTTCAACGGCAATGGCAACATAGTCGGAGATGGATTTGAGAAATTCAACATCTTCATCCACAAATTTACCAGTACGACGGTTTATAACCTCGAGAGTTCCGATGCATTTATCAGTACGGTTATAGATCGGAACGCAAAGAATATTTTTCGTTCGGTATCCAGTGCGCCGATCAACATCCAGGTTGAATCGGGAATCCATATAGGTGTCATTGACGATGATCGGTTTTTTGTTTTGAAAGGCCCATCCTGCCACCCCTGAGTCTTTTTTTATACGGATCTCATTTTTTTTCATTCCCGTGGCAACCATTGACCACAGTTCTTCGGTATAATCATCGTATAGAAAAAGCGCGCTTCTCTCGGTACTCATGATCTGGTTGGTCTGGTTCATGACGAGACTAAAAAGAGCTTCCATATGTATTTCAGATGTAATAGTCTGCCCGATGTTGTAGAGTTTTTCAAATCGCTGGGTCTTCTTTCTTATGGATAGGTCTTCATTTCGCCGACCAAAATTTCGTTTGCCTGTATGTATCATATCCAAAGGCCTCGTCTTTCCGATAATTTATGTCGCAGCAAATATTGACAGTGATGATGCCTCCAAAGTTATCGTTTGACAGTCTGAGAACTGTTGAGCTTAGATACTACTAAGTTGTGGTGGTGAAATGGAGATAATGTCAGGTTTCAGGCCCATCAAAAAACCTGCGATACCTTGAAAATCAGCGGTCTTTCCGGCCACGATCACCATTACAGATATCCTATTTCTTACAAAAATGCAAAAAAGGAGAAACCCTCCAAAATGGATTTACCCTCGATGATAATGAAGTTTACGAAAAATGATTGCTGCAGCGAACTTAAAATTTCTCGTATTATGTCAACTGATTGATATCACGCGGATATTTATGCTCTGTTACAACCTATTGCTGAGAGGGATCGCCAAGGATGATGAAATCTTCAATTTTCACTGATGTGAAAAATCTAAGGTTTCGAATCAAATCCTCAACTACACTTAATTTTCCCTTAGGACACAATTAGCAGATTATTTTTTTACCTAACGCGATCAATGAAATGAATTCATAAGCAATATTCGCTGCCAGAAGCGATGTGATCTGAGATGGATCGTATGCTGGAATAACCTCGACTACATCAAACCCGACCATATTCAACCCTTTCAACCCCCTGATCAAGCGCAGGGTTTCAGCGCTGGTGAATCCTCCTACCTCGGGTGTCCCTGTTCCCGGTGCAAAGGCCGGATCAACAAAATCGATATCAAAGGTGACAAATGCCTTGGCACCCTTTACCCGGTTATGAATTTTTTCGATAACCTTTTCTCGGCCCATATCCTGGACCTCAACGGAGGTCATGGTTTCAAACCCCAACCTTTTTGATGCCTCTAAATCATCGGGTTGATATTGTTGGCCCCGCAGGCCGAGTTGAATGGAATGATCGACATCCAGAAGATTCTCTTCCACCGCACGTCGAAACGGTGTGCCGTGATTGTAGGAACGGCCGAAATATTTGTCCAGTGTGTCGGTGTGGGAGTCGAAATGAATCAGTGCCACCGGTCCATGGGTCTTTGCCACAGCCCTCAGTTCGGGTAGCGTTACGGAATGGTCGCCCCCCAACAATACCGGAATGACACCGTTCTCAATCAGGGGTACCAGGGACTTTTCAATCAGATCATTGGAATCTTCTATGTAGCCAGGCACCACAGGGAAATCGCCATAATCCACTCCTGAACAGTGTTCGAAGATGTTCACGTCCAAAAACATGTTGTAGGGTTTGAGAATGATGGAACTGCTGCGAATCGCCTCCGGACCGAACCGGGCACCCACTTTCAATGATGCTCCAGTGTCGAAAGGCACACCGATTACGGCAAAATCGATATCATCTACTGTCTGAACATGTGGCAGCCGCATGAATGTCCTCACACCGCAGAATCGCGGTGAAGCTTGAGAATCAGCCGGCTTGTATTTTATCATGATTCCTCCTTAAAACGGTTAGATTGCATATAGTATGATTGATTCCACTTTCCATAATATTTTTACATCAGCCGTCAATACCAATTTTCTGACAAATTTGCAAAAAAGGGTAAATCCCACAGAAGTGAAGCTGCCCTTTTTCAAAAATAAATCTCTAAAAAATGATTGTTCCGGTGAGGTTAAAATTTCCTGGATTATGTCAACTATTTGATATCAATTGATATCCAAGCTTCTGTTACATAATCTTGACCGGAGGGGTATCTCCGGGTTTGATGCAATCACCTGTTTTCCAGCGAAGCTCATATTTTTAGGTTTCTTCTGGAAGTCCTAATGGAGGCCTGTTCAATACCGTCCGCGTCATCCGATTGTTATCTGGTCACTCACCGATTCATTGAACTTGTCGCAACGGCGGAGCTACCCATTGGCTATCCAGAGCGGCGTCTTTCGGCCAATAGAGGCGCATCACTAATCAGCAATAACCCGTTTGGCGTCGGCAGCCATTTTTGTCTCCTACGGTAATAGTATCACCGAGCCTGTTGCCTGGCCCACCAATAGGTCCTCTTGCGCCTGAGCCACATCGGTGAGCGTATATTCCCGGCTAATGGATATATCGAGAATACCACGGGACTGCCCTGCCGGATTTATCAGGCCACCATCTCCGCGATAATGTCCTTGATGGGTTTGATTTCCTTGATCAGGGCGCTAACTTGGCCTGCGCCCGCCGGAAACAGGTCAAAGTCCCCGTCGGTCCAGGCCTGGGGCGCGTACATCAGGTTGTATTCCTGGTTCAGATCCGCGCCCGCAGCTAAGAGTTCGCTCAGTTTGGGGTTGATGATAGTGCGCATGCCCATACCACCCACGGGCAGGCGGATGGTCCCGGCGTCGCCACACCCCAGGATGGCTTCCTTCCAGGCTTGGGAGGCCGGGCTTTCCTCAGAGGCGAGAAACGCTGTTCCGATCTGCACGCCCTGGGCCCCCAGGGCCAAAGCTGCCCGGTATCCCCGGCGTTCGGAAATCCCGCCGGCAGCCACCACAGGCACGTCTACCATGTCACAGACCGTGGGAATCAAGATCATGTTCGTGCATTCCGGGCCATTGGTGCGCAGCCCCCCGGATTCGGTGCCAGAGACGACCACAGCGTCCACGCCTACGTCCGCGGCCTTGACGGCATGGGCCGCGGCTAAGGCAACTTGCAGGCCTTTCATGCCCAGTTCCTTGATCTTGGGGTAGATGCGCTTGGGCGAGCCGGCCGACGTGGTCACCGCCTTGACACCGGCTTCGGCCAGAATTTCCAGGAGGGCCTCATTGTTGGGGTTCATGGCGATCATGAGGTTGGCCCCAAAAGGTTTGTCCGTCAGGTCCTTGATTTGGGCCACGGAGGTTTTCACCGCTTCCAGATCGGTGGCGTATCCCAAGGCCAGCATGCCGAAGGCCCCGGCTTCGGACACGGCGGCCACCATTTTCGGATTGTTCAGTGCGCCGATGGGCCCTTGTATGATGGGGTATTTACAGCCTATGATTTCCAGGATTTGTGACATTGTGTTTACCTCCAGTGGTTGTGGTGAGGAATGATTGGTTTAATTTTCCTTTGACGCAAGGATAGTAATTCGGTCGTATAGTGAAAATCAAGAAATTGTTGGTCAGTTCATGTTGGCTTGCTCCCAGTTTTAGTGCCACTTTTTAAATTAGAAACCGATGCAGTTGAAGGTGAGAAAACAGACCGTTTAAGTAGGTTTCTTATTTGTCAGGTTGAAATAGCCATAAAAAAATATCTGATAAAATTTACACCAGTGTGACCGGATCTGTCAAACCCATGTGGTAATCTGCGTGCAAATACTCAATAAAAGGTGGGAATTAATATGAGAAAACATGAGCTGTACACAGATTATCACGACCATTTTGAATACTTCGGAAACACCGAGATTGAAAGGATCCGTAAACAGGGTGAAAAGACAATTCGGCATGATTGGATAATTTTTGACGCTGTTGATGAGGCCATGGACTTTTTCAACGATCAGTGCGGTGAGTTTATCGGTTGCTATGCTTGAATAGATTTTGGGTTCGATTCATATCTGAACTATCAGCGGATAGGAAATTTCCTTTATAGTTTTCAAAGTGAAATCGTTTTCGGTAAAGGAAATATGGACAGGCTGTTGACATATGGACCTCTGGATTAATGAATCAAGTCACCGTATATTAGCTATTACAGCGACATTTAGACTTCGCATGGATTATGTTAACTATATGATATCATGCTTATTTTGAACTCTGTTACATAATCTATAGTTGGGAGGAGTCTCCGGGCTTGATGTAATCTTCAGTTTGCGCTGATACCGATATTGGGAAACTTGATTTGATAATCATTTGTGGATGGCTTTTCAATTTTGGTTCAATCGCAGAGGAGATGATAACATAAAAATACAACTTTTCCAAAATAGGGTTCGCTGCCTGTGCAACGGTGGTATCACAGGTTTCCCAAACCTGGTGACTAGGAGTAATCAAAGATTCATTAGGGTCCTATAAACGTTTACGGATATTCATATGGCACGTCTGTCAGGTCACAGGGGATCTGTAATGTATACAAGGCGCCTCCGCCGATTTCGACTCTGGAGCCACGAGCATTGCACCAGTAGTGAAACCACTCTGTGGTGATCTGTGGGCAGAACCAATCCTGGGCTGCTTCCAAGGTGCTGAACCCGCCTTGCATCTCAACTTTTTCTACCTTGATATCGCAATTTATACCGCCGCCAGGAACATCGCAGGTGTCTTTTTCAAGATTAAAGTCATCGCGTTGAGTGGCGTACTTAAGATTGATCAGAAACAATTACACCGATGCTCCGAGGAAGGAATAAATCCAAGAAGAAGAACAAATCTTTCTTAATGAGGCTTCTCCAAAAGACCACAAAGTGGTATATATGTCAAGGTTTTTATTGGATCGATATATTGAATGATAGAATGAAAGGAATTAAATTTGATGATTTTAATTTGTGATGTATGGAACATCTTAGTTTCTGAAATTTAACGAAAAACTACCGATACCATATGGACATCCCCACAGTACCACGGAGGGGCCTATGAATGCAAGATTCTGTCGGTTGTGATAATAATCGTACATCGGTGATTTTGCAGGGGCTTGATAACCGCAACTTTGTTGGAGGTATATGTAAGTTAAAACGATACAAAATTCTTACCAAGTGAAAACCACGATAGTGAAAGAATTTTTCCTGGTGAAGAATTTACTGACTTGATTATTAAGTTGATCCTTTA
>JAFDAT010000013.1 GCA_019313725.1 Deltaproteobacteria bacterium | reverse complement strand
TGCGTTTTGGCAATGACGATGCCCTTCTGGAAATGATCCACCGTGTTTGCCTGCGCAAGGGCTGGTTGGGCGACACCCTGGCCGACGGCGGCATACCCGCTGCTGAAAAAATCGGGAAAAATGCCTTCGATTACCTGATTCAGGTCAAAGGCATGAACAACCTCCACTCGGATGAACGGGGCACCCCGGCGTTGGCGCTGAACGTGGCCACGGCTTCAAGGGGGTCGGACCATTTGCGCAGCCGGCCGGCCATCGATCTCTATCACTTGCCTGAGAAGGTGTTGCGCAAAATTTACGGCTCGCCGGTGGTTTATGAGGGCCCTTTGAGTTCCGAGCACACGGAATACGAGGGAAAGCCGTGGCAGGTGTTCTGGCAGGAAAATTGCTACATGGCCGTGGACTGCCTGGGGATCTGTAAGTATCACACGGTTTTTCTGGGCGCCACCCTGCCCAATTTCGAGGACTGGCCCAAGGTGATCTATTACAACACCGGGCTGGAAATCACACCGCAGGAAATATGGGAAATCGCTGAACGCTGCAACAATCTGGAGCGGCTTTTCAACCTCAGGGAGGGACTCGAGCGCAATGACCCCAAGAAAGGGGATACCCTCAACCATCGCTATTTTGACGAGCCCTGCCGCCGCGGGGCGCCGGATGTTATCGGCCTCAAAATCGATCGTGAAAAGTTCGACAAAATGATCGACGAATTTTATGACCACCACGGATGGGACGAACAGGGTGTCCCTACCGATGAAACCCTCCAACGGCTGGGTTTGGAAAACGAGCCGTCGCATCAGCTTTAACAGGAGAAGGACAATGGAAAAAATTCTGAAGGTGGATTTTGAAAAGTGTACAGGCTGCCGCCTTTGTGAGCTGGTGTGTTCGGTGACCCATGACGGCATATCCAACCCGTCCAGAAGCCGGATAAGGGTTGTCAAGTGGGAGGAGATAGGGGTCTATGTGCCCATGATCTGCCAGCAGTGTGAGAATGCGCCCTGCGAGGCTGTGTGCCCGGTGGGGGCCATCAAACGGGATGAAGATCTGGGCTTCCTGGCCGTCGACTACGATGTGTGCATCGGCTGCCGTTCATGCGTGAGCGCCTGCCCCTTCGGGGCCATGAATTACAACAAAACAGACAAGCGGGTTTTCAAGTGCGATCTGTGCGGGGGCAAGCCGCAGTGTGTGGCCTTTTGCGAGGTGAAGGCCATTGATTTCATTCTTGCGGAAACCAGCAGTGATCCCAGAAAGAGAGAAGCGGCCATGCGCTTTTACACCTCGCAGCAGCATCAGGCGGAGGTCGGTAGTCATTGTCGTGGCGCTTGATCAATCATTTAGGTATATTTGTGACTCTGCGACTTCTACTGAGAGATAGATAAACCCTTTTAGGGGTGGTTGTTAACTTCGTTATCCCCCGGCAAGCAAGGCGGTGATGGTGATTTCGTCACCGTCTGATACTGGTTTTTTAAGTTCGTCTGGATAGGCGCTGTCCGCGTTCAGATAAATTTCCACATGGTTGCGCAATCCGCCATACTTATAAAACAAAACATTAGCAATACCAGGGTATTGATCGATCAATGCATCGAGGCATTCACCAACGGTGTGTCCTTGAACTTCGATCCTGTCACGGCCCTGGGTAAACTGACGGTGAGTTCTGTGGATGTTGACGTGGATGCCCATATCTGCTCCTTGAAAGTGTTCTGAAACTCGAAACACACTGCTTAGGTGAATATAAGCTTAGACAAAGGGCGCGTCAATGGTCTCCAGTCGAGGTTAGTGTACATGACAGAAATAACAGACATCGCAAAACGACCTACCTACAAGGCACCGGCCGTACACAGGACTTTCAGCCTTTTGAGAATGCTTGCGGACGCAGGGGGGCCTTTGAGGCTCTCCGAGATTTCGGAACGGCTGGGTTGCAGCAAGAGCACAACCCATGGTTTGGTGCACGCCCTTGTCAGGGAAAAGGCGCTCAGGAAAACCGGCAATGGACACGGCTATTATATCGGTACTGCCCTGGCAGACCTGGCCTTTTCAGACTGGAATTATTTCAGGATCAATCAGGTGGCTAGACCCATCATTAACGCGTTGAGGGATGCCAGCCAAGAAACGATTTTTTTAGGCGCAGAATTAGGAAATCGCGTGCTGATTATGCTGACATCCGAGTCTGGAGAAGCAATTAAAATATCGGCAAGGCCGGGAACGACTATTCCCTTGTTTGCTGGAGCCGTGGGCAAGGCGTTCATGGCCTGCCGAGACGAAGACAAGGTAAGGCAGCTGCTGGAAGGGCAGGGCCTGCCGGAGTATACGAAAAATTCGATAACGAACATTCAAACATACCTGTCGGAGATCGCTAATGTACGACACCAGGGTTACGCCATTGATGATGAGGAATATATTAAGGGCGTCCGAGCGCTGGCGGTTGCTCTGCAGAATCAGAGGGGACCATCCATGGCGGTGTGGGTAGTGGGTATGGCAAGTAGTATGGCCTCTGATAGGATCGAAAAGATCATCAATCTCACGTGCAAAACCGCGGATTCATTGAGAGCTGCGGTGGAGGATTTCTAATGATTGAATGTGTTACTGAAGAGCGAATCTGCATGGATGTAACAGATCAGCCAATTGCCGGGGTAGCTGTTGCTTATACCCAGTAAATATTATATGCTCCACCCATTTATTACCGCGTGTTCACACGGATGGTACACCTAGCCAGGAGCTGGGGGCATGTCTTTAAAAAGGATTGGAGACAGGTAGTTGCACTTGAAACGAAATACATAACCTTGGAGTAATGCCTTATGGAGAACAATAGTGTTTCTATAGACGATTCTCGGGATGATCCTCAAATACGATTTTCGGATATTTTCAATGTGGCGGTGCCGTTCATAGATCGGCATCTGAAAGCAGGCAGAAGCGGAAAAGTAGCCATTCGGACGACATCCGGCGAAGAAATTACGTATAAGGAGCTGGCTGCCAGTGTTAACCGTTGTGGAAATTATTTCAAATCGGCGGGACTCTCCAAGGGTGATAGAATCTTAATGGTCGTTAAGGATTGTCCGGAGTTTTTCTACATTTTCTGGGGAGCGATTAAAGTCGGCATTATTCCCATTCCCATTAATACACTTCTACGGGCCAAAGACTATCATTTTATAATTGACGATTCAGAATGCACTGCAATTTTGTATTCACCCGAATACAAAGATGAAGTTGAGCCCGCAATAAAAATGGCAAAGAACAACCCGGCCCACTGTATCTGCATTCAAGAAGAAAACAGCGATTTAGCCGAATTGATCGCCGACCATGCCCCAGATTTGAATGCGGTGGAGACGAAAGCTGATGATGATTGCTTCTTCCTCTATTCGTCCGGATCAACCGGAAATCCGAAAGGTGCCGTGCACTGCCACAAGGATATGGTTTATACGAGCAGGCACTATGGCGTGGAGACGTTGGGAATCCAGGAAGACGATGTGGTGTTTTCCGCGGCGAAGCTGTTTTTTGCCTATGGACATGGCAACGCTATGCATTTTCCGCTGTGGGTTGGAGCCTCAACCATTCTTTTCGACGGTCGACCGACACCCGATACGATATTCGATGCGATCGAAAAATATAAACCGACAATCTATTACGGTGTACCGACGCTTTATGGTGCTCAGCTTCTTTCGATGGAGCAAAGGACGCCTGATCTATCTTCGGTCAGGATCTGCGTATCGGCTGGAGAGGCGCTTCCGCCTGAATTGTTTAAGCGCTGGAAAGAGAAAACCGGTCTGATTATTTTGGACGGAATCGGGTCGACTGAGATTCTGCATATTTTCATATCCAACAGAAGTGATGATTATTGTTTGGGAAGCAGCGGCAGAATGGTGCCGGGGTACGATGCAAAAATATTGGGAGACGACAACAACCCGGTCAAGCAGGGGGATTCCGGTAAGCTATGGATCAAGGGCGGGTCAACCGCGAGATGCTATTGGAAAAATCCAGAAAAAACCGCGCAAACCATGCAGGATGGATGGCTCAACACGGGAGATACATACTACCAGGACGAAAATGGATACTATCATTATTGTGGCAGAAACGACGATATGTTGAAAGTCGGTGGAATCTGGTGCTCTCCCTTTGAAATCGAAGCGAAACTGATGGAACATCCGAACGTTTTGGAAGCCGCCGTAGTCGGCGCGCCGGACGATCAAAATCTGATAAAACCGAAAGCCTATCTTATACTCAAAAAGGCTGAAGACAAAAGCGAAGAACTTGAAAAGGAATTGTTGCAGCTATGTAAAAAAGGATTAGCACCTTACAAGTATCCCCGCTGGTTCGTTTTTAGTGACGATTTCCCAAGGACGGCCACCGGAAAAATTCAAAGATTCAGATTGAGGTGATTCGTAGATACCCGGGATCAGAGGGCCCGGCACCGATTTATCCCTGGAAGGAAGTATCTACACCATAACATATAAGTGACTAAAGTGCGCTAAAGTGACCTAAAGTTAAGGAATTCTATCTGTTTTTATTAAAGACAGAGCGAAGCGATTCAGCAACTTTAGTTCACTTATAACTTTAGATCACTTAAAACTTCCGGTAAATTTTTCGGCAGAGCCTAATGGTTCTGGCCTAGTAGACCAGGTTTTTAAAACTGGAATAAACAGCTCTGGAGGCCCTAAAAACCAGCCCTATCAGCAAGGAAACCTAAACCTAAGGAGAAAAAAAATGTCAAAATTCGGTAAAAATGAGATGACGCGTCGTGATTTTGTCAAAACCGCTTCAACAGCCCTTGCCGTAACGGCTGTATCAGGCATTGTTCCGACATTTGCTATCGGCGGCACAGCCAAAGTAAAAGTGGGTGTGTTGCTGCCATTTACGGGTACGTATGCCATGTTGGGAACTCATATTCTGGCTGCCATGAAGCTGCGCATCGCCCAAAATGGCGATAAGTTGGGTGGAAGAGAAGTAGAATTTATCGTTATAGACAGTGAAGCGGACGTTTCCAAGTCCACCCAGCACACGAATAAGCTTATCAAGAAAGAGGCTGTTGATTTTCTGGTTGGCCCGGTACATTCGGGCATTGGAATGAATATGGCGCGGATGGTCAAAGGTAAAAAGGTTATAATGATTGTTCCCAATGCGGGCGCCAATCAAATTACCGGTGAATTCTGTGCGCCCAATATATTCAGGACCTCCTTCAGCAGCTGGCAGACGGCTTATCCGGCAGGAGACGCCATGTTGAAGGCCGGCCACAAAAAGGTGGCCTTGATGTATTTTAATTACGCGTTTGGCAAACAGACGGCAGCAGCCTTTAAAGAGTCATTTATACCCGGGGGCGGGGAGATCGTCGCGGACATGCCGACGCCGTTTCCAAAAGGGGAATTTCAATCGTATTTCACCAAGGTTGCCGCCCTGAAACCGGATGCGGTCTTCACTTTCTATTCAGGTGGGGTTGCCATCAAATTTATGAAGGATTATGCCGCGGCCGGCTTTCAGGGAAAAATACCGCTTTGGGGTACTTTTCTGACGGAAGGAACCAGTCACAAAGCCGGATCAGCATCCGAAGGCATTCTCACCACACTCCACTATTCCTCCGAGTTGGAGAACGCAACGAATGTAAAGTTTAAAAAGGACTTCAAAGGCGCCACCGGTGATGAAGCGGACGTGTTTGCCATTCAGGGTTTCGATACCGGGAGTCTGATGATCCAGGGAATGGATGCCGTTAAGGGAGACACTGGCGCAACTGAGGCGCTGACAAAGGCTATGAATAGTAGCAAGATAGACAGCCCGCGCGGTATGTTCTCCTTTTCAAAGGCAAATCATCCCATACAGGACATTTACCTCAGAGAGGTCAAGGGAGGTCTTAACAAGGTAGTTGGTGTGGCGGCAAAGGCCCTTGAAGATCCTGCCATAGGCTGCAAGGCTTAATCAATTGTTGGTATCCGGCGTTGGTATCAGGCTTTTTGTGCAGCTTCTTAAAGGGGCTGCACAAAAAGCTAAAATTAACGAAAGCGTATAGTTGAAATAAGTGGAACTTTCATTTTATTTAATCCAGCTGTTGAACGGCATCCAATTCGGATTCCTGCTGTTTCTGGTGGCCAGCGGATTGACCCTGGTTTTTGGCATTATGGATGTCATAAACCTGGCCCACGGCTCTTTTTACATGATCGGCGCGTATTTGGCCTATTGGTTGACGGGGATCTTCGGCAACCTGTTTTTAGGGATTCTTTTGGCGATTCCGCTGGCCATTGCGATTGGCATGGCTGTCGAAAAACTTGCCATTGCCTATGTGTACAAGAAAGGCCATCTGCATCAGGTGTTGCTGACCTATGCCCTGATTCTGATTTTCGATGAGATGCAAAGATTTCTTTGGGGAAACGATTCCCACAGTGTTGACGTCCCAAATCTTTTATCCGGTTCAATTCCATTGACAGATATTCAGGTCTATCCCGTTTATCGATTGTTCATATCGGCTGTCTGCATCATAATCGGTATTGGCATGTTCTATGTCATCCAGAAGACAAAACTGGGGATGCGGATTCGGGCCGGTGCCAGCAACAACGAGATGGTCCAGGCACTGGGAATAAACATCGAGCGGCTTTTTTCCATCGTCTTTAGCCTTGGCGTCGCTCTAGCGGCCTTTGCCGGAATGATTGCCGTGCCGGTTGATTCACTTTATCCGGGGATGGGTGATAATATTCTCATCATTTCGCTTGTCGTTGTGGTCATCGGCGGCATCGGCTCCATAAAAGGGGCCTTTGTCGGCGCCATGATAATTGGGGTCTCGAGTATCTTCGGGAAGACGCTGCTGCCGGACATGGCAAGCGTCATCGTTTATGCCATGATGGCGGCTATACTTATCTGGAGGCCCAAGGGCCTTTTTCAAGCGATTTAGCTATTTTTATTCCAGTATTAAAAACCTGGTCCTCGGGGCCAGGGCAGAGCCATTAGGCTCTGCCGAAAAATTGACCCGAAGTTTTAAGTGATCTAAAGTTATAAGTGACTAAAGTTGTTGAATCGCTTCGCTCTGCCTTTAATAAAAACAGATAGAATTCCTTAACTTTAGGCACTTTAGATCACTTTAGCGCACTTTAGTCACTTTGTGTTATGAAATAAACACTCCCTTCCAGGGAGAAACCAGTGCCGGGCCCTCTGGACCCGGGTACCTACTTGATATGACCATCACATGCTAAAGATTACAAAACCGGTATGGGTATTTTTATTTTTTGCCCTTGGACTGACGCTTGCATTCCCGTTATTTGGTGAACCGTTTTACATTGAGCTGCTGACCAACATCATGATCATCGCGATTTTCGCCATGAGCCTGGATTTGCTGGTTGGTTTTACCGGACTGGTCAGCCTTGGGCATGCGGCATTTTTTGGGATTGGCGCATACTGTCTGGCCATATTTTTTGGGCAATCAGACCAATTTTCATTATGGGCGGCCTTGCCGGTATGCCTTACCGGTGCCGCATTGGCTGCTGTCATCATCGGGTTGATATCTATTCGCACATCTGGTGTGTACTTTATAATGCTTACCCTGGCATTCGCCCAGATGTTCTATTATTTCTTTTTCGAATCAAAACATTTCAACGGTGACGACGGGATTTTCATGCTTGCCAAGCCGGAAGTGAAATTGGGATCGCTGCAACTTATGGACTTGGGAAACGAAGTGACCTTCTACTACTTTACGCTAGGAATTATGGTTGCGGTTTTTCTTTTTCTGATAATGATCATTCGCGCTCCATTTGGGCAGGTCATCACGGGTATTTGCGTAAACGAACAAAGAGTACGGTCTTTGGGCTACGCGACCCAGCGGTATAAGTTTGTCAGTTTTGTTATTGCAGGTACCTTGGCGGGCTTGGCCGGCTTTCTTGAGGCTGCCCACTCCGGGTTTATCACGCCATCCTATTTGAGCTGGCATGAATCCGGTGCGATTCTGGTGGTGCTCATTTTGGGCGGACTGGGCACCTTATATGGGCCCATTATTGGCGCTGTCGTTCTGGTACTGTTAGAAGATTTTTTACCGGATTTAACAGATCATTGGAAAGTGCTTCTTGGAGGCATCATTATTTTAATTGTTTTGTTTCTTCCAAACGGGGTTTCCAGTCTTTCCGGAAAACTTTTCCGCAGAAAAATTTTCACTGCTTCCAAGCCCCAGAGATGACAAATGGAAGACCCTCAACAGCCGTAACCGAGAACTACTGCCACGGCTGAAATGTCAACTGGAGTTTCAAATGGACACGAATAATACGATTTTAAAAATTGAAGGACTGTCCAAATCCTTTGGCGCATTGAAGGCCGTCTCCAATGTTTCTCTCAAGTTCGAGCAGGGTGTCGTTCACGCCATAATCGGCCCCAATGGTGCCGGAAAGACGACACTGATCAACCTGCTGTCTGGAGAACTTCAACCATCCGAAGGCAGTATACATTACAAAGGACATGATTTAACGCACGCGTCACCGAATCGGATTTCTAGATTGGGTATTGGGCGAAGCTATCAGAAGACCAATATTTTTCCCCAATTTTCCAATTTACAGAACTGCTTTATTGCCTCGCAATCCAGGTTGAAGAGTTCGATGCGGTTCTTCAGACCCGCGCGTCGCTCAAAGGAGGTCATGGAACGGGCTGTGAAAGCGCTCGAGATGACGCATCTTTCGCGTCAGACGGAAAGAGTGGCTGCTTCTTTGAGTTACGGCGAACAGCGTCAACTGGAAATTGCCATGATGTTGGCGACGGAACCGGAATTGATGCTGCTGGACGAGCCGCTGGCCGGAATGGGAAGTGAAGAAGCAATGAAAATAATTGAATTGCTGAAGGAGCTGGCTAAAACCCAGACGCTTATCCTCGTTGAGCACGACATGGATGCCATATTTGCCATAGCCGACCAACTGACGGTTATGGTCAACGGTATCGTACTGGAAACGGGGACCGTTTCGCAGATAAGATGCAGCCAGGCAGTGCAGGAAGCCTATCTGGGAGAGGAGGAGGACGGGGAGTGCCTTCTGACATAAGCGAAAACAATACACCGCTGATCGAAGCGAGGGGACTGCACACCTACTATGGTGACAGCCATATCCTGCATGGTATTGATCTGACGATTCACCGTGGCGAGACCGTCAGCCTGATCGGCAGAAACGGGATGGGAAAAACAACCACGCTGCGCTCCCTCATCGGACTTACACCCCCGAGACAAGGAACCGTAAAAATCAACGGCAAAGATATGACCACATCAAAGGTGTATAAAATCGTTCAACAGGGGATTGCTTACGTACCGGAGGATCGGGGTATTTTCCCTAACCTGTCCGTTAATGAAAACTTGAGCATGGCGGCTCGACCCGGACCAAACGGAAGAGAGGATTGGCCGTTGGACCACGTCCTGGAACTATTCCCACGCTTGGCGGAAAGGCTGGCATTCATGGGAAACCAGCTTTCCGGCGGAGAACAACAGATGCTGACGATTGGCAGGGCGCTGATGACCAATCCGGATTTGATTCTTCTGGATGAGGCGACAGAAGGCCTGGCGCCTTTGCTGAGAAAGAGCATTTGGTCCATCGTGAAAGAAATCAAGAAAGCAGGCATCGCTACGATAATAGTGGATAGGGACATCCGCACGCTTTTGGATATCGCCGATCGAAATATCATTATCGAAAAGGGTGTGATCGTATACGAAGGTAATTCGGAAAAGCTTATCGCAGAACCTGAATGTCTTCAAAAGTATGTTTGTGTTTAGAAAGCAGATACCTGACAGAAAATTGCCTAATTAAAGGAAAAAGTGATGAAAACAAAGGCAGCGGTTTCATTTGAGACCGGCAAACCTATGTTGGTTGAAGAATTGGAATTGGATGAGCCGAAAACCGATGATGTCCTGATAAAAATGTCGGCGGTGGGGTTGTGCCATTCCGATTACCACGCGCAGGTCGGAAATCGGCCGGTTGGCATGCGGCCAATGGTCCTTGGGCACGAAGGCGCCGGCGTCGTGGTCAGGGTCGGTGACGGCGTAGATAATATTTTCCCCGGCGACCACGTTGTTTTGATGTTTCTTCCGTCATGCGGTAAGTGCCCTTGGTGCCTGGCCGGAAACACGCATGCCTGCGATTTGGGCCCGACCATTGCCAAAGGACCTCAACCGGATGGCGGGTATCGCATGCATACCAAAAACGGTTTGGATGTCGGACAGTTCTGTCTGCTGGGCGCCTTCAGCGAATACACAGTGGTACACAAGCAGTCGGTTTGCGTAATCGATAAGGACATTCCATTGGAGGCAGCCTGTCTGGTTGGTTGCGGTGTGGTCGGCGGATTCGGCGCAGCGGTCAACCGGGCACGGATTCGGCCGGGAAGCAGTGTATTGATTATCGGAACGGGAGGGATCGGTACCAATATCATCCAGGGCGCTGCCTCTGTGAGTGCCACAACGATAATCGCGGCCGACCGTTTTGATCATAAACTGGAATGGAGTCGGTCGTTCGGTGCTACGCATACTATCAACGTTGATAAAGAAAACCTGGTTGAAAGGGTCATGGAAATTACGGACAATCGTGGTGTTGACTATGCCTTTGAAGCGATATCCCGACCCGAGACCATTGCCATGGCGTTCGATGCGACTGCCAAGCTGGGTAAAGTCGTGGTTGTGGGATTGACACCTTCCACCTTTGACAGCCTGCCGATAAGCCCGTTGAGCCTTGTGCTGACGCAGAAAACGTTAATGGGCTCGCTCTACGGCACCAGCAATGCGCGCATAGAAATACCTAAACTACTTTATATGTATAAAAAAGGACAAATCAAGTTGGATGAATTGATTACGAATACTTACTCCCTCAACGAAATCAATCAAGGCTACGATGATCTGATGGCAGGTAAGAATATCAGGGGAATCGTCAAATTTTGACTATTTCAGGTTACCCCAACGTTGCAAAAGCCTGAGGGTTTCAGAGTCAAGGCGTCTGAGGGTGAAGTTGTAGTTCTTTACTTCGAACCCTCAGCAACGCAGTATCTGAAGTTCTCCGGCTTTCCCGAAGGGTAAACAACATAGCAAAATGGACCTCATCTCTGAAATTCACCTGTGGGAATATCCAGAAAATTATGCTGTCAATATGGCATTTCAAATTATTACAGGCCATTATCTATTATATACAATGTTGTTTATGCAACCTTGGGGTTTACTTCCACCAGACCACCACCGGGAACAATTAAAATGCAAGCAAAAATACAAACCTCACAAATTTTGAACCTTCCCGAATTCGACTATCAGACACCGGCAAGCAAAAAGGATGCGGTAGGCCTGCTGTTTTCCTCAGGGGGGGATGCGATCATCTCCGCCGGCGGGACGGATTTGATTCCCAATATGAAAAACGGAACAATCAAGCCGAAAGCCCTGATCAGCCTGAGCCGTCTGTCACCTGAAAAAGAAAGCATAACAGCGGATGGGGCACTTAGACTTGACGCCCTATCGACACTGTCCGATATTGCGGAGTCCCCTTTAATAAAACTAAAAGTGCCCACACTTGCCAATGCCGCCTTCCATGTGGGCGGACAACAGATTCGCAACCGGGCCACGCTAGGGGGCAATCTATGCCAGGATACCCGCTGTCTTTACCTGAATCAAAGCCACGGATTTCAGTTCGTTGATGCCTGTTATAAAAGAGGCGGCGACTGTTGTTACCCGTATCCGGCCGAGAAAAGAGTCTGCCGCTCAGTCTTTATGTCGGATACTGCACCTGTATTGATTTCTCTTGGGGCACAGTTGGTGATATTGAGCAACTCAGGCGAAAAAGGAGTAGACATCAACGATTTTTATACCGGGGATGGATTGAAACCGCTCAAACTAGGCTCAGCTGAAATGATTTCCGCTATCCTAATACCCCCGGAATCCCAAAAAATGCAATGCCATTTTGTGAAAGCGACACCTCGCGGGGGATTAGAGTTTGCCATGGTGTCAGTAGCCATTGCCTTAAAAATCGATGGACCGGATAAAAAATGCGGCAAGGCGCGTATCGCGGTTGGATCGATAAATACCAGCCCCTTGCGTGCATTCAAGGCCGAGCAGGAAATAGTGGGCCACAACCTCAATGAGGCTATTGCCGCTGAAGTTGCCCGAAAAGTGGCCGACGAAGTCAAGGCATTGCCCCATCATGGCTATTCAAAGGGATATTTGAAACAATTGGTTGAAGTGCATACAAAACGATCCCTGACGGCAATGATTTACCCCAAGGAACCATTGACACATGAAACAAGCGATTGAACTGATAATTAATGGAGAAACCCACGATCTTTTCGTAGCGTCGAATGTCACATTGGTGGAAGCAATTCGAGATAATGTAGGGCTTCTAGGGACAAAAGTTGGTTGTGATATGGGGACTTGCGGTGCTTGCACGGTGTTGCTGGAAGGAAAACCGATTTTATCCTGCATAACCCTGGCTGTGGAATGCAATGGCAAGGAGATTACGACCATAGAGGGGGTAAGCGATGGCGTGACACTTTCAAACTTACAGGAAGCCTTTGTTCGAAAAGGAGGGGTCCAATGCGGTTTTTGTACACCGGGTATGATTTTGTCCGGGACAGCATTGCTAAAAAAGAACTCCAAGCCCAAGGTGGATGAAGTTGCAAAAGCCCTGGAAGGCAACCTGTGTCGCTGTACAGGGTATAACCGTATTATCGACGCTGTTTTGGACGCTTCCGTCTCCACTTCACATCTCCAGGATCAGGGAGAAAAATAATGGGTGAATTGAAACTGGTCGGCAAAAGCCTGCTCAGGATAGACGGGCCCGATAAAACGACGGGAAAGGCCAAATACACAGCGGATAGAAAACTACCCGGGATGCTGGTTGGCGGCATCTTACGGAGTCCGCATCCCCATGCTAAAATCTTAAATATCAATACCGAAAAGGCTGAAAAACTGCTGGGTGTCAAGGCGATTATCAGTGGCAGCGATACCCGGGGCGTTAAGCATGGCTTTGTTGAAACCCCGCGCTACCCACCGGATCAAAATATATTGGCCGATGATGTAGTCAGGCATGTCGGGGAAGAGATCGTTGCGGTTGCAGCGACCAATTATAAGGTTTTAAACGACGCACTAAACTTGATTGAGGTGACGTATGAGGTATTGCCCGCGGTGTTTGATGTGGCTGAGGCCATGCACCCGGATTGCAAAGTGCAGATTCATCCCAATCATCCGAAAGTAAAGGATGATTTCTGCAATATTGCCGGTAAAACCGAAACCCAGTGGGGTGATATCGAGGAAGGTTTCAAGCAGGCGGACCTGATCTGCGTCGATCGATTTGAGAGCCATTTGCGCACCCATGGGTATCTGGAGCCCCAAACCGCAATCGCCGACTACGGTGGTGACGGTACCCTGCACATGTGGATATCCTCCATGGGCCACTTTGTTAAACGAAAGAAACTGGCAAGCACATTGGGTATGCCCGAGGGGTCCATACAGATTCACAAAGCCTATGTGGGGGGCGCTTTCGGTGGGAAAATTGATCTTTTTTCCCATGAGTATTGCGCAGCAGCATTATCCATTAAGACCGGTCGACCGGTAAAATTTGTTGCGACCCGCGAAGAAATATTCACCGCTTACCGGCATGGTCAGCCGTTGATCTCAGAAATAAAAACAGGCGTCAAAAAAGACGGTACAATTGTGGCTCAGCAGTTGAGGATGATTAACAATGCGGGCGCCTATAAGGGTAGCGGTGTGGTCGTAATTTTCTTGGCATGGGGTTTTGTCATGCTCCCCTACCGAGTCAAGAATTTCAAATATGAGGGATATTCTATTTTTACAAACAATCCGCCAAGAGCGCCCTTACGGGGCCACGGAGCACCACAGGTGAGGTTTGCCTTGGAATCTCACATGGATATCATTGCTGAAAAACTGAAGATGGATCCCATAGCGTTGAGGCTGAAAAATGCCCGGATTCCCGGAGAAGAACTCCCCAACGGGGACAACGTACACAATTGCGGACTGCAGGCATGCATACAAAAAGCGGTGTCAAAAACCGATTTTTCAAAACGACGACACTGCTTTCCGAACACTGAGAAAATTTCCGCCCATCGTCCGATTAAACACGGCATCGGATTGGGCGTCAGTTCCTATTTTGGCGGTTCCCTGATCTATCCGAATAGTTCCAGCGCCATCGTTAAAATGAATGATGATGGATCGGTCGATCTCTTGACGGGTGCCATTGAATTGGGGCAGGGTTCAGAGACCGTTCTATGCCAAATTGTGGGGGAGGAGTTGCAGCTTGAACTTGAGGATATCAGAATTATTTCCTCGGATACGGCAACGACACCACAGGATATCGGGGCCTGGATCAGTGGCATGACCTATGTAACCGGTAATGCGGTCCGAGAGGCAGCCGGCGGTGTTCGGGAAAAAATTCTACAGGTTGCGGCCGAGCAATTGAATGAACGGGTAGAAAACCTGAAACTGGAAAACAAATCTGTTCTGGTGGCGGCCGATCCAGCGCAGCGGATCAGCTATCGGGATGTTTTTAATGCCAGTATCGCCAATAGCCGGGGAGATACCATTATCGGGAAGGGGCACTGGCGGACTATGCGAGACGAGCCTTTTCACCCCAGTCTGGCGACTACCAAGGGGCGATGGAGTGAGAACTATGCCTTCAGTGTCCAGGTGGCTGAAGTCGCGGTGGATACTGAAACCGGCGAAATCAAATTGCTCAAAGCAACAACTGTCCATGATTGCGGCTTTCCCATAAACCCCCAATTGGTCAAAGGTCAGATTGACGGACAGGTTTCTCTGGCGCTGGGTCATGCGTTTATGGAGGATGTCATGATGAAAAATGGCTACACCCTGAATCCTACCTGGCTCGACTATCGGATGCCGTTGATTCATAATGTGGCCGACTCAAAAGAGGTTGATGTTATCACCGAAAGCTACCAGGTTGGCCGGTCGTTCAGGACCAAGGAAGTTGGTGAAGGGTTGGTATCGGCAATACTGGCAGCCATTGCCAACGCGATTTACGACGCCACCGGTTTGAGAATGTACACCACTCCTTTTTCTCCCGAAAAAGTACTTAAGGGCCTCAAACTGCTTGATGAAAACAAAGGATTGCGATGATGGATACACCCTATTGGGAAAAAGAACTGGAAACGATCAGTCGACGGGATTTGGAAAATCTCCAGTTCTCTCTTTTTAAACGTAAAATGCAGTATGTTTACGACAACAGCCCCATGTACCGGCAAAAATATGATCAGGCTGGTATCAAGCCCGACGACATTGGGTCCCTGACAGATATTTGCCGGCTGCCCTTCACTGAAAAAGAGGATTTAAGGGAGAGCCAGGAGCGGCAGCCCCCCTGGGGGGATTGTATCTGCATCCCGCCCGAAGAGGGCGTCCGGGTTTTTCAAACCACGGGAACAACGGGAACGCCTGTAAAAATTATTTTAAATAATAATGATTGGGAGAAACACTTCTATCGCCAATTCATGCACTTCATGAAAGGCTATGGCATCACTCCCCATGACCGACTTTATGTTCCGTTTAACTATGGCTTACATATCGCATGGTGGGGATTGCAGGCAGCTTTCGAGCGTGCGGGCGTGATGATCATCCCGGGAGGCGGCATCAGCTCGGAAAATCGCATAAAAGCCTTGCTGGAATACAAAGCCACCGTCATTTGCGGCACCCCAACGTACATGCTTTATCTGGAAGAAACGGCCCGAAAGATGGGAGTCTCTTTAGAGGATACCCCTATTCGTATCCTGATTGTCGCCGGTGAGCCGGGCGCCAATGTGCCGGCGACTAAAAAAACGTTGGAAAAAATGTGGGGTGCCTTTTGTTATGATGATATCGGTTCCAGTGAAATCTCAAATTTTGGTTTTGAATGCATCCGACAAAAAGGTACCCATATCATCGAAAGTATGTTTTATGTGGAGTCGATAGACCCCGAAACTCTGCAGCCTGTTGCGGATGGGGAAGTGGGAGAATTGGTGATTACCAATCTGATTACCGAATCCATGCCCCTGATCAGATTCCGTATCAAGGATCTGGTCCGTTTCGATCGGTCTACCTGCGATTGTGGCCGCACATTCCTGCGCTTAGACGGCGGTATATTAGGCCGTAGCGATGACATGTTTCAGTTTGCCGGAATCAATATCTTTCCCTCGGCATTGGAAAACTTCATCCGCGAGATGGTGGAATTCTCCGATGAGTATCAGATCCACGTCCCCAAACAGGGGAGTGGAAACCCGCTGCTGATCAAAGTGGAACCCAAGAGAAAAGAGGTGGCTCCCGAGGAATTGCAGGTGACCAGGCAGAGACTGATTGATAAGGTGAAGTTGAATATGACCATCACACCGATGGTGGAGATCGTAAAGATGGGTGAATTGCCTCGATTCGAAGCAAAAGCAAAAAGAGTATACCGAAGTTAGGGGTCAAAATTAAAAAAATATCGCCATGAATAACATGATTGTCTGCATCAAGGGCGCCGGCGAGATGGCCACGGCAGTGGCATGGCGCCTATATATGGCCAACATACGCGAAATTATCATGCTGGAATCCCCCCGACCGCTAGCGGTAAGGCGCAAGGTTTCATTTTGTGAGGCTGTTTTCGATGGCACGCAAACCGTGGAAAACGTCAGTGCCGATTTTTGCCATGATGTGGAAGGGGTCCACGGGATCTGGCAGGAAAGCAAAATTGCCGTTACCGTCGATCCTACCTGGCACATGCTAAAACAGATAAAGGCCGGAGTAGTGGTTGATGCCATCCTGGCAAAAAAAAATCTGGGGACAACCATTTCTGACGCCCGTTTGGTTGTAGGTTTGGGGCCGGGATTCATTGCCGGACAGGATGTCCACATGGTGGTTGAAACCAATAGAGGTCATAACCTCGGACGCATTATTGAATCGGGTTCGGCCGAACCTAATACCGGTATTCCAGGATCAATCGGAGGTTATAGCGAAGAGAGAGTTTTAAGAGCTCCGGCAGACGGTCTATTTTGCACCACGCGGAGAATCGGTGACAAGGTGAAGAAGGGAGATGTGCTTGGGACAGTCCAGAACAGGAAAATTTCAGCGAATGTCGGCGGTGTAGTCCGTGGGCTCCTCCGGTCGAACAGCCAAGTCCATTTGGGATTGAAAATAGGGGATATCGATCCGCGAGGAGAAGAAAATTATTGTCACATGATTTCCGATAAAGCTCGGGCCATTGCAGGTTCCGTACTAGAGGCCGTGTTGAGAGAGTTTCCTCCAGTAGGTTGAATAATTTTTAATAAGCGGATGCCAGCAGAGCCTGTTGCTTATTGAGGGAGTTACGGTTGGGTTTGGTATGTCCGATGAAAAAATGATATAAAATCGGATAGCCCAATCGAAACGCTTATATGACAATCGCTATAGATCCTGATATTCCAAAACCACTGGATCTATCCGGGTACTGCCGATAACCACCCGAGAAATGCCAATATCACGCTGGCGTCTCAACATCTGAACGATTGAACGAGCGGCATGTCTCTTGCTCTGAATATCAGCCTGGTTGAGAAAGGCAATTTTTTTGGCTCTAATCGGAGCACCCTGAAATATTCCCCGTGGGTGGACCAGCACAGCACACAGAGTTTCTTCCACAATATCCATGCCTTTTTCAATTCCTGAAAGGTTGGAAACCAATTCGGAGCGGAATACGGTGTGTTCATCAAGTGGCCTTCCCAGTGCACTGAGACCCAAGACGCCGATAACTTGATGGGAGCATTGGGGAATAACGGGTTCGTGGGGTGCCGGTGCTTTCAAGGGGCGCTTGGCTGCACCATCAGCTTCTACGATGATCCAATGAAATATATTTGATCGCAGTAGAACGGCGATTGTTTCAGGGGGGAATCCGACAAGCTTATCAAGGGGCGATAAAACTTTTGATGCTGCTGACACATGCAGTGAATGCTGGAAAATGCTCTGAGCCTTTTGCAGAATCTCTTCAGGGGAATTGGATATGACGAGGTTTGGGGACTGCTCTGTAGTTGGCCTTAAGAATTTTGTAGTAGTAGTTGTCAGCACGGTTTCGCCCGAGGCTGACAGTTCGTGAGCAAGTCTGAACATCAAGCTTGTTTTGCCGCCGGCTCCAACCAGGCTGATCACACCTCTTCTGCCCAGAGCCAGTCCTTGGCGCAAAGAGACCATTTGTTGTTTCCTATATTGATTCCGGTAGGTGATAACGATGGGTATAAAAAACGGTAATGACGACTGCCTGGAACCCCTTCCCGGTTTCTGATTCACAGCTTATATACCAAAGAATAGGGGCCTGTCAAAATTGTATTGAGTTTTCTGGGGATTTTCGCTTAAAAATGTTAATCTGCATAATATTCCAATATGAAGGTATCTCAAAAATAAGATTTTGGTTTAAGTTTAAGGCGGATTCGAGTTTCAATCCACATGAATACTGATAGTAATTTGAGGAGTTGAAACGAGAAGCAACATTGAGATTGAGCCAAAAGACAACTTTAGATTGCTTCATGTAATGAAAAGAAGTCGCTCATGGAATGCAAAACACCGACGGCCGGTATCGTTCTAGCTGCAGGTACGTCTTCAAGATTCGGAAAACTCAAGCAGCTGCAGGTGATTGATGAAAAATCGTTGCTTGAATGGACATTGGATGCTTGCCTTGGATCGCAGCTTGAACACATATTTGTAGTTCTCGGATTTAGACGAGAAAAAATTATACAGGCTTTGTCTCGGAAGTTTCGCAATCCACGGATAACTGTTGTTTTCAATCCTGACTATAGAAACGGTCAGAGTACATCGCTTCATGCAGGAATCCATGCAGCAAAACATGCTTATTCATCAGTTATGTTTGTTTTGGGGGATCAGCCGTTTATTGATTGCGTAACGCTGGATATCTTATTGGAGCGATTTTTGGCTTCAGGAAAAAACATATGTGTGCCTTTTTATAATGGCAAAAGAGGCAACCCGGTTATTTTTAGCAAAAAATTCTATGCCGAAATTACCCACATCGAAGGTGATGTTGGTGCTAGACGTATTATCGATGATAATCCAAGTCAAGTGTTAAGCATCGCTTTGAGCCGACCATCATTTTTTTATGATGTCGACACTATAGAAGATATAGAAAAAATGTGTGCACTCAAAAAGGTTGATGAGTAAATTATATTTCAAATTAACCTTCATGAGAATTACAATGGATTGATTTTTGGATTATTAATTATTGTGTTGTCATTTTCCATGATAAAAGATCAAAAGGATAAAATATTCTACTTTTTCCTCTAACGGATAGCCCATAAAAGTCTGAAATAGGCTTAAAGTAGAAAAAGATTCCTACAGGTACTACCAAAAGAAATCTCTTCATATTGACTTATGCAAATAATTGTAGCTTTGATCAAAATAGGCGCCACACCTCAAGTGAAGAGTGTAACACAAGATAGGATGCAGAAATGACTGAAGTTGGTTTACATAATCCTGTAAATCTTTGTCGAAACCACAAAGGCTCTACTCTCCCGCTCGGGTTGTCAGGGTTGTTTCAAGATTTTTCGTATCTGATTTCTGACCACCGGCCTATGACAACCGACTACTTTACTTCGTCATCCTCGCCTTTCCGGTCGGGAAGAACTGCCCCCACAGCCTCGGCATCCCGGCTGGCATTTTCAACCTTGGCCTCTGCTTTGGCGGCTTTGCGGGAGGCCTTTTCCGCATCTTCTTTCGATTCCACTTTGGCCAGGTCTTTCAGCTTTGTATCCAGGACATACGATGCCTTTTCAGCTGATTTTTCAACTGAAAGGGAACAAAAACCAGGGCGGCGTCTTTTGACCAGGCGGCAATGGTATCCGCATCGGAATTCACAATCTCCACGGCCTCGGCCTCGATGCGCACATCGTCGAGAAATGTACTCAGCCTCCCGTATTCGGGATGTGTCCCTTCTTTTCGACCTGTACTCAAAATGCGGATCCGGGCTTTATCCCATTCTTTGTGCCGGGTCATCAGGTGGGCCAGGAGCAGCATCAACCGACCGGTGGCATCGTTCCACCACCACACATCCACTCTTCGCCTGGCCTCCGGCGTATCACCAATTTTATCCCAAACATCCATTTTTGCATCCAGAATAATAACATTACAGCCCTGCCGGAAGACCGTCCTGAGATGGTTGTCGTAAACAGTTTTGTAGCTGTACGGTTCCTGAAGTTTTTCTTTCGCAGGCCAGCCAAAGAGAACCAGGTTGGTTTTCAAGGGGCCTATGCCCGAAGCCTGCACCAGCATGTCTAACCCCTGGTCAAATACCTCGGATCGGATAACCAGCGGAAACAGTTCCGGACCGTATGCTGCCATTTCTCTCTCGAGTTCCGCCTGGGCTTCCCGCTGACGCTTCGCGGCTTTGGCCCCCCGGCCAGTGACAAGCTTGACAACGCTGATCAGACCGCTGTTCCCGGCAATCCAGCCGGCCAGTTGTATGAGCGGTTTCCGTATCTTGGGGTTATCGGCAAACAGCAGCAATTGTGGCCGCCAATCTCGGGGGTGGTCAGGCTCCACGGCTGCGGCTAAAAGGTTTTCGCGAACACGCTGCAGATGATAAGACCGTTTACCGTCGGCCCAGCGGGCAGGTCCGGCCGTACGTTTCAAATACTGATAGATGGAAAAGAGAACCGTCAGCGCCACCAGCCCTGCCGCCACATTGATGGCCAGCATCACCCCGAAGCAGGCCAAGGCACCCAACAGGCTCAAACGGCCGTCATACCAGCGAAATCTGGGCCGGAACGCCGTGCTGCCGGTACGGGTTTCAAAAAAGGTGGCGTAATTGAGAAGACCGTAGGACACCAGGAAAAACATGGAAACCAACGGTGCGATCAGGTTAAGGTTGCCAAGGGCGATGGTCGCAGCGGCGATCCCGCCGGACAGCAGAACGCCCCGCCGCGGGTTTTCGTCCGGCCCCACGCCTTTAGCGAAAGGCATCAGGAAGCTGAAAATCCGGTCGGCGGCCAGGGATTTCAGTACCCGGGGTGCGCCCAGAAAGGATGCCATGGCCGATGACATGGTGGCTGCAATAACACCGGCCGTGATCATTACACCAAACAGGGCCACCTGTTGCATGGATCCATAATCATTCATCAGAACATGCCGTGTCGTGGTGCCTCCCAGAACCACCGCCGCAAGAAAATAGACTACGATGGAGATGCCGACAGCGGCAAAGGTACCCAAGGGAAGGCTCTTTCCCGGGTCTTTGAGATCCCCGGACATGCTGACACCCTGCGTAAACCCGGTCACGGCCGGAAAAAAGATGGCAAACAGAA
>JAFDAT010000191.1 GCA_019313725.1 Deltaproteobacteria bacterium | reverse complement strand
CATTGTTGGTAAAGACAGGGTCCGCTGCCAGGTCGTAGCGCGATGCGGCCACGGCCTGCGGCCACAGGGCCGTGTGGGGAATGGGTGTGTAGTGGGCGATTACGGGGGTGATGCCACAGTTTTTCACTATTTTTACGGAGTTTTCGACCTCGTTTCCAGTCTGCCCGGGAAGGCCGAAAAGCAGGTAGGCACCGATCTGCTCTTTTTTGAACCCGGCTGTTTTTAAATGATTCACGGCCCTTGTAAATTCAGCCGCCGTCACTTTGGCATCCAGTTGGCGGCGATCTTCAAAGGCGGCTGTTTCCAGGCCCAGCCGGATGGTCTTGAAGCCGGCCTGAAACATGAGTTCGGCCACTTCCTGATTGATTTCACGGACGTGCAGTGCGTTGGGCGTATGAAAACGAACCTGCAGCCCCCTCTCGACGATATTTTTCAGAATGGGAAGAATCTGTTTTTCGGAATCCACCAGCAAAGCATCATCGTAGAAGGCGAAATCAACAACCCCCTCTTTACGGTGCCAGAATTCGATCTCCGCCATCACGTTGGCAGGACTCCGCACCATACGCATGGGGTTCAGAAAGCGGGAAGCACAGTAGGCGCAGGCATACGGACACCCCCGCGATGTCATCAACGGCACGTAGGTTATCCGGTTCTGCAGCTGAAAGGCCGGGTAAGGATAGGTGTCCAGATCCTGCGGGTCGAACCGGGGCGAAACTTTATAGCCTGTGAACTCATGCACCAGATCCAGCAGGTACGCCTCGCCCGGGCCGGCCACGACCCGGTCCGCACCGGAATGCTGCTTGGCATGTTCATAACAGAGGCTGGCGTAAACCCCTCCGAGGACCACGGGCACGTCCGGATAGCGAAATTTTATCGCCTGTATGGTTTCCTGAACACCGGGATACCAGTAGGTCATCAGGGAGGTAACCAGGATAAGATCCGGTTTTTCCGTTTTGTCTAAAGATTCCCTGAACCAGCTCTTTTTGATGCCGTACCTGGAGTAGGTCCGCTCTACATCTTCAAGTCCCGCAGGTTTGGGTATGGGTGTTTTACGATAAGGTCCGCGGCCGTGGCGCAGCGGCTGATCCGAAGCGGTTGAACAGGGGTGAAAGCGGTCCAGGCAGTCTATATAGGCAACGGGAATGCCATGACGCTGGAGAATTCCGGCCAGCTGTAACAATCCCAAAGGTTTGGCCCAGAAATCATAGGCGGCAAAATCGTGAATCCAGGGATTGACTAGCAGTATATGAGGTCTGGCGAATGCACACATTGAACTCTTTAATGGTCATACCTTGCTAATCCGGATGAACCTGCCAGAGGCGGACAAGCCGGAAAAAGATGAACATCGAACATCGAACGTCCAACATCGAACGTCGAATAGCCTCAAGCGAGATTGGTAATCCGCCTTTTTTAAATATCCAATAATCAATATCCAATTTCCATGGTGGAGAGTCTTTTCACTCGAAATAATACCTGAAAAATCATAGCGGCAAAGCCGCAGACATAATAAAATCAGGCGCCTAAAAATTGTTTACCACGATTTTTGGGCGCATGATTTTATTATGAGAAGTACTGCATAGATGTTTTTTTCAACTCTTTTCGGCTGAACAGAAGGGTGTAATCCGTCACCACCGCTTTCGCGGACATCCGGGATGCTGTTTCCCTGCAGCCGGTCTCGTCGCCGGCATGCACCATGGTGTAAAGGCTGTAGGGCCAGTCATCGGTTGGATTTCTGTGGTAGCAGTGGGAAACCTCTTTGAAGGCGGCAAATATTTTTCCAACCGCATCGGCCCGCTCCTCATCCACGCGCCAGGCCACCATGGCATTGGCCTTGAAACCCGACTTCTGGTGCCGCAGGGTGGCGCCGAAACGCCGTATCACGCCGCGCTCGCAGAGGCTTTCGAGCGTGTTCAGCAGCAGGTCCTCGGAAATGCCCAGATTTTCGGCGATACCACGGTACGGCGTCGCGGTAACCGGAAGGTCCCCCTGGATGGCTACGACTATTTTTTTTTCCAGATCTGTCAACATGGCGGTTTATAAAGGCTATCCTAATTGAGATGTCAATATATTCATTAGAAACAGTCACCCTTTTCAGGAAAAAGCGCAGCAATGGCCTCTGCGTCAGCCTTGCAGATGCCCCTTTCGGTGATAAATCCCGTTACCAGGCGCGCCGGGGTGACGTCAAAGGCATAATTGGCTGCCTTGCTTTCCGGCGGCGAAATCATCACCTTTTTGACGGCACCATTTTCCAGCCCCTGCACATATCTGACTTCGTCCGGGTCCCTTTCTTCAATGGGTATATCCTTCACGCCGTCTTTTAGTTCCCAATCGAAGGTGCTCGATGGCAGGGCCACATAAAACGGAACCTGATTGTCGCGGGCGGCCAGTGCCTTGAGGTACGTGCCGATTTTATTGGCCACGTCCCCGGTGTGCGTGGTGCGGTCCGTTCCCACAATCACCAGGTCCACCATGCCGTGCTGCATCAGGTGCCCGCCGGCATTGTCCGTCACGATGGTGTGGTCGATGCCGTGCTTGCCCAACTCCCATGCCGTTAGTCTGGCCCCCTGGTTTAGAGGCCGGGTTTCGTCCACCCAGATATGAATGTCCAGCCCCCTGTCAAACGCAGCATACATAGGCGCGGTCGCCGTCCCGTATTCTATGCAGGCCAGCCAGCCGGCATTGCAGTGCGTCAGAATATGGACCGTTTTTCCCTTTTTCCGCCGGCTGATGGCTTCCACGATCTCCACGCCGTACTCGCCTATCAGGTGGCAATTCTCAGCCTCTGCTTCGGCGATAAGCCCCGCCTCGACTCTGGCGGCATCGATCCTGGCAGCGTCATCACGCATCTCCCTGACCACGGCCGTCACTCTTTCCACACCCCAGATAAGGTTAATGGCTGTGGGCCGGGCCGCTTTGATCCGCTTGCACTCCCCTGAAAAATAGGCAAAACTGTCCGACCGCCCTTCGGCGTTGAGCGCCGCGACAAAAACACCGTAGGCTGCCGTGACACCGATGAGGGGCGCCCCCCGCACAACCATCTCCTGTATGGCCATGATGACATCGTCCACCGTGACCAGGTCCAGAACCACAAACTCGTGGGGCAGGCGCCGCTGATCGATCACCTGCACCGTTTTTCCATCCCCGCTCAGCCGGATCGGCCTCGTATCCCTGCCATCCACTTTCATTTGGATCACCTTTTTATTCCAGTATTAAAAACCTGATCCGCTAGGCCAGGTCAGAGCCATCAGGCTCTTCCGATACTGGAGAAGATAAAATTCGAAGCACGAATATCTAAATCCTAAACAATATCAAATGATCTAAATTCAAATCATCGAGACAAGGTTACCGAGGCTTATGCCAATGGCTCATGTTTGGAGCCTTTGAACCTTTGATATTTGGATTTGTTTCGAATTCCGATATTCGGATTTAGGATTTCGTTGTAAACCCTTATAGGGTATAATCAGGGCCGGACCCTTTGGACCCGGGTATCTACTTTTTGGAATTTGGTTTTTTATCATTGTGATTTGTTTGTTATTTGCTATTTGGCCATTGATATTTACTAACACAACGGCTATGAAAAAGCGACTTTCAATTTTGCATTTCGTAATTGACATTGCATATTATAAGTATTACTATTACCAGTAATACTTATAACTGGAGGTTTGCTCATGAGAGTAACTACAAAAGGCCAAGTCACAATCCCTCAGCACATCCGTGAAAAACTTATGATATACCCGGCTACAGAAATTGATTTTATCGAGGAAAAAGGCCGCGTGTTCCTGGTAAAAAGAAAAGGGAAAAAAGCCTCAACCCGCAAGTTTGCAAAATTGCGCGGCATAGCAACCGTCAATATGACCACGGACGAAATTATGTCCCTGACAAGGGTGGACCGGTGAAGGGCCTTCTGGTTGACGCAAATGTTATTTTGGATATTTTTCTCGACGATCCTAAGTGGGCTGATTGGGCTGAATCCGTTTTAGCGGAATACAGCGTATATACAAATCTTTACATCAATCCAATTGTGTATACTGAAGTCTCCATCGGTTTCAAAAGGATAGAAGAATTGGAATCAGCCCTCAATAAAGGCGGATTCCTGATGGTTGAAATTCCTAAAGAGGCTCTGTTTTTAGCCGGAAAGGCTTTTCTGAATTACAGGAAAAACAGTGGAACAAAGCGGTCCCCTCTGCCTGATTTTTTTATCGGCGCCCATGCGGCCATACTTGATATCCCATTAATCACCAGAGACCTTTCCCGGTACCGCACTTATTTTCCCTCGATAAAGCTGATCAGTCCGGAGCCGTAACTCCTGTAGGATTCGGATTTCTTGTTTAGATTAAAAACTGCCCGAGGGTCGGCTATCTTGGCACCTGCCCCAACCGGTAAGTTTAAGGCGGCC
This sequence comes from Deltaproteobacteria bacterium, assembly GCA_019313725.1. Taxonomy (GTDB): domain Bacteria; phylum Desulfobacterota; class Desulfobacteria; order Desulfobacterales; family B30-G6; genus JAJDNW01. The sequence goes on along the minus strand of JAFDAT010000191.1, from coordinate 2,251 downwards.
GGTAAGCTGGTTTATTTCATCATAAGCAGATATTTTTACGTAATTTTTAGTTATTATAAGTTATATTTAGTATTTAATTTAAAAATATATTGACAATAAATCTGAAAAGCACCTAATAGAATCCGTTGAAAACAGATAACCCTCACAACGGAAAGGATAAAAAGGTGAAAAAAGCACTTTCAGCGCTTATCGGTCTGGCGGTCATTATCTGTTCTATGCCCATAAACACCATTGCCGGGGATGCCCTGATGATGGCCACCACCACCAGTACGGATAACACCGGCCTGCTGGACTACCTGATGCCGGAATTTCAGGCGGCGACCGGCATTGAAATCAAGTGGACCGCGACAGGCACCGGCAAAGCCCTCAAACTTGGCGAAAACTGTGATGTGGACATTTTAATAGTCCATGCCCCGTCTGCTGAAAAAAAGTTCGTCAACGCCGGTTTCGGCAAGGACCGGCGGGAAATCATGTACAACGACTTCGTCATTATCGGTCCGGCTGCCGATATCCTGATCAAGGGCAAACCCATAACAGAGGCTCTTAAAGCAATCAAGGCCAACCAGGCCCTTTTTGTGAGCCGCGGCGACAACTCCGGAACCAATAAAAAAGAAATTTCACTCTGGAGGGCCGCCGGCCTGCCCGTGCCGGAAAAAGAGAAGTGGTATGTTCAGACCGGCCAGGGCATGCTGACAACCATTAACGTCGCCGCAGAACGCAACGGGTACACCATGACCGACCGGGGAACCTACATAAAATATGAAGACAACATGGGTGGAAAGCCGCCCCTTAAAATCCTGGTTGAGGGCGATGCTGTGCTGTTGAACCAATACAGTGTGATCGCCATCGATACAGCCCATTGCCCCAATGCTGAATACGTGCTGGTAAAAAAATTCACCGCATGGATTACCGGAGCCGAAGCCCAGCAATTAATAAAAGATTTCAAACTTTTGGGTAAACCTTTGTTTTCCCCCAATGCCCAATAAATTTTCATGCTCTGACGCGCACAACAAAGCATGAAACATCCACTATCACTAAATTATCCGTATGTTCATTTTACGCGTTACGCGAATTCATGAAAATTTATAAATCATACACATTAGAAACATGCATCAGAACGGATGGTGATTTATATCCCAGGTTTTGGGACAGGAATGCTGTTCTCAAATATGGCTGACTGTTTCTAATGAATGGAACTGAAATGGAATTTTTATCAAACGGTTTTGTACAGGCCTTTCATTTGCTGTGGAGCGGCAATGCGGAAACCTATTCCGCAATCTGGGCCACCGTCATGGTGTCCAGCTATTCCATCTGCTGCAGCCTGATCGCGGGGATCCCCCTTGGCTTCTGCCTGGGCTATTTCAATTTCAGGGGTAAGAAATCCGTCCGGACCGTTGTGGATACATTGATGGCGCTGCCCACCGTATTTATCGGCCTGATCGTTTATGCCTTCCTGACCCGCCGCGGGCCTCTGGGCGACTTCAGCCTGCTTTTCACCCTGCCGGGCATTGCCATCGGCCAGACCATTCTGGCCCTGCCCATTGTCATCGGCCTGAGTGCCACTGCGATAGAAAGTACGGATAAAAAACTGCGTACCGCCATCATCTCCATGGGTGCCAACCGGCAACAGCTTTTTATGAGCAGTCTGTGGGAAGCCCGGCACGGATTGCTGGCCGGAGCCATCGCCGCCTATGGACGCGTCATGACCGAAGTCGGCATATCCATGATGGTCGGCGGCAACATAAAATGGCACACACGCACCATCACCACCGCTATCGCGCTGGAGACCAACAAGGGGCAATTCGGAATGGGTGTTGCTCTGGGCCTCGTCCTCCTGACAATTGCATTCTGCGTGAATGTTTCCGTGTCATTTTTGCGCCGGAGGTATTAACCATGGGACCGCCCATATTTGAGATAGACACCCTGAAACATACCTATGCCGGTAAGACAGTGCTTGAAATCGAGCACCTTGAAATCCAGCCGGCGTCCATCGTGGGACTCATCGGGCCCAACGGCAGCGGGAAGAGTACGCTCTTGAAAATGCTGGGACTGATCGAAAAACCGACCCGCGGTGAAATCCGTTTCAAGGGCCGCAGGGTGGCGCCGTTTTCAGATGAAGCCCGGTTCCGCATCACCCTGCTCCCCCAGGAACCCTTCCTGATGAAGCGCAATGTGTTCAGGAATGTCGCTTACGGCCTTAAATTGAGGGGTCACGGCAAACAACTCGCCGAAGATGTCCATCGGGCCCTCG
>JAFDAT010000190.1 GCA_019313725.1 Deltaproteobacteria bacterium | reverse complement strand
ACCATCACGAAAGTGATTATACATTTGAAACGGTAATCAATACATACTTAGATTGCATCGCATGCTTCAGGGCATCGAGGTTGAATAAAAAGGCGATTATTGGTTTCAAATGTCGGCGAACTGCTTTGCCAGCATAATTTTCAAAATGGTTCTGTCGGTTTCTATCATGCCCTGACTGCTCAGGATGCCGATGTTTTCCATGGTCTTTTCCGGCGAGGTGGAAATGATACCGTCGGTGGCTTTGACCTGCACCCCCTGCAGGGCAAAAAGGGCTGCCTGAACAGACGTGCCGGCTGCCGTGGCCAGCTTGAGGGAACATCCGGCTTTGGCACCATCGCAGATGACGCCGGCCAGGTCCTCGGTAATGTTGGTGATGGCCCCGGCGATGTGATGGACGTCGCCTCCCAGAAGATAGGAGATGCCGGCGGCGGCCCCCGCACCCGCCGCAATGGAGCACCCGCAGACGGCGGAAAGCCTGCCGGTGTGTGCCTTGATGTACGCGGTGATGATGTGGCTTAGCCCGATAGCTTCAAGGGCCGTTTTTTTGTCACATTCAACGTAGTCTTTTACGGCCCAGATGGGCAGGGTAGCGGTCAAACCGTGGTTCCCGCTGCCGCCGGAGCTCATGGCGGGGAGCTTGACGCCGTCCATCCTGGCATCGGAAGCGGCGGCAGTGAGCATCCTGGCCGACAGCCCCATATCCAGCTTCATCATCCTCTGCCTGACCAGCCGGTCCAGCGTTTTGCCGATCCCTAAGCCGGAGCCGTGTTTCAGCCCGTATTCGGCCAGACGCAGGTTGTATTGAACGCCCTTTTCAAGAAAGTCGAGATCTTCGCTGTCGAGATCATCCACCAGTTCCAGCAGCTCGGCCAGCGAAAGTGATTTCAACCAGGTTTCCACCTGCTGCAGTTCTGTTTTGCCATCCGGCCCGGTTTCGCGGGGCAACAGTGGATGGTCGCTGATGGTCTGCCCGTTGAGTTTCAGGGAAACGAGGTTGTCGTGCATGTCGCGGATGACGCTCTCGGCTCTTTTGCCGGGGCCATTTACAGCAGCCCTGATATAGAGCCCTTGCTGGTCCTGCAGAAGATTGACCCGCACACCGCCACTTTTTATCAGGGCCTTGGCCTGCCGAACGACCGCATCATCGATGGATTCCAGCACTTGCAGGCGCCGTTCCGGAACCCCTCCCAGGGCTCCCAGGGCCGCCGCAAGGTCGAGCCCGTTGTGGCCCCGGGTTCCCGGGATGACCACGGCAATTCCGTTTTTGTAGATATTGGGATCGACCCAGATTTCGATAGACTCGACTGCGGCGCCATCCAGCAGGGATGCCGCGGCAGATGTGGCCAGGGCAATGGCGACCGGTTCCGTGCACCCCAGGGCCGGGGCTACTTCTGTCCTTAATACATCTTTGACAGTGAATTGTGTTTGGTTTTTATCCATTTTTTATTCCCGACAGCTCCCTTATGGTCCGGGCAATCACCGATACATCCTCATCGCCAAACCCCCTGCCGATTAGTCCGGTTTCGATCTGATCCACGAGGGCTGCCGCCGGCAGGGCAACCCCCAGTGCCCTGGCCGCTTCAAGGGCGATTTTCAGATCTTTGTGGTGCAGTCTGACCCGGAAACCAAGGGGGTAGTCATTGTCGATCATATTCTGGGCCCGGTTGTCAAGGACCCATGACCCGGCCGCACCACCGGCGATGGCCTGGACCACCTTATTGCCATCCAGGCCGGCTTTCATGCCCAGGGCCATGCCTTCGGCCACGCCGAGATAGGTGGCGGCGAGGATGGTCTGGTTTATGGCCTTGGTGACCTGGCCGGCACCGATGGGTCCCACGTGGGTGATGGTCTGCCCCATGGTTTTGAGCACCGGAAGGGCTTTTTCGACGACAGCCGCATCACCGCCCACCATAATGGCCAGGATGCCTTTCTGGGCACCTTCGGATCCGCCTGAAACCGGAGCATCGATCATGCTGATCTTATTGCGGGCCAGGGTTTCGGCCATACTGCGGGTCGCCGCCGGACTGATGGTCGACATGTCCACCACTACCGTGTCCGGCCGGGCGCTCTGAATGATGCCATTTTCGCCCAGGACGACCGCCTCCACGTCGGGCGTGTCGCTGACACAGGTGATGACCAGGTCCGCATCGCTGGCCGCTTCCATGGGAGACCCGGCGGCCCGGGCTCCGTGCTGGACAACCGGAGCCTCTTTCTGCCGAGTCCGGTTGTGAACGGTCAGCGTATACCCGGCCTTGAGAATGTTGAGCGCCATGGCGGCACCCATGGTGCCCATCCCGATAAATGCTACCTTCATGTCAAACCTCCGTGACAATATTATTATTCGATATTGGTTATTGATGATTGGATATTCAACATCTTAATCTGCTTGAATGATGTCCGCGCTTGTCCCCCAAGCGTTCCCTTGAATTGAAGCGCAAAACTACCCAGATATTTAGTTTACCTCCAACCCCTCTTCGATCAGGCGCAGCACTTCGGGCTTTTCCTCGGGGAATTTGTAGCCTTCGTAACTCTGGCTGAAAAGCAGGCCGCCCTGCCGGTTGCGCCAGTAATTGCCGGCATGGTCGAAACAGACCCGGGAGGTGAAGTTCAAGGATTCCATCATGATTTTCAACTCAACCAGCTGTTCCCGCGGGGATTGGCGGGTGAATTCACCGCTGTCGTAGCGATCGCTGAGGGGTGTGCCCGGGGCCGGAAAAAACGGGCGGGAGCGAATGTAATGGGGGTTGATTTCATTCAGGACCTGGGCCGTATGTCGGGCATGGTTGTCCGACATTTCTTTGCCGCCCAGCCCCGGCATCCAGTATTCGGACAGTTGAAACCCGGCCTGCATGGCCTTGCGGCCGCCTTTGATGTGGCCTTCGCCGTTAACGCCTTTTTTAACGGTTTTCAGCAGCGCATCATCGCCGGTTTCGAGGCCGACATGCAGCCGGTCGAGGCCTGCCCTGCGGATGGCGGTAAGTTCCTCCAGTGATTTCTGGGCCAGGGTCCTGGACCGGGCATAGGTTGTCACCCGTTCCAGGGAAGGAAATGTCCTGCGCAGATGTTGTAGAATGTCCACCAGCGGGTCCGTTTTCATGATCAGGCTGTTGCCGTCCTGCAGAAAGGCAGTTTTCCCGCCCGATGCCAGCCAGTTGAAAACCATGCTGAATCCATGATGGCTGTTCAGCCAGGGATTCCGCTCCAGCAATTGCAGCGCGGCCTCCCGGGTGATGTGCTTCGGGTCCCGTGCAGGGCCTGAAAGTTCCCGGCAGATGGCAGCGACGTTGTCGATGTCCCTTTTTACCTCCGCCGGTGTCCGCAGTGTGAACTTTTCCGTTTTGTACATGGCGCAGAACTCGCAGCGGTTCCAGGGGCAGTTGCGGGTGACCCTGACAAGCAGGGAGTGGCTCCCGCCTTCACTCGGGGGGCGATACATACCGACTTCAAAATCAAGATTAAGAGCTGCTTCAGCGGACATCCGGCGTTCCTTTCTTCGACGATCGCGGTTTCATGATTGCGGCAGGCCTTGTGGCATACCGGCAGGTTTCAGGATTATAGCTATTTCTATGGAATTATCAACCCTGAGAAAGAGCGGCCGATTTTTCGGCTTTGCTGCGAAAACGGTGGGCGATCCAGGTGTCCATGATACTCTGGGTCAGGTGGTAAACGATGGGGGGGATTAAAGCCATGGGGTGGCTGTGGTAAAAATGTTCCGCCCAGACGAGATAGGAGATGGTGAGCGTTTTCTGGGAGGTGTGGATGGTAAAGGCTGCCGTGGAAGGGAGATCCATACCGAGGATGCGGGATATCCCGAAATTGATGCAGAGAATCAGCGAATGCAGGCCGATCATAAACAGAAAGATCCACACGATGATTACATCCGAACTCAGAATTCGGTCTGTGGAACTGGACACGGCGTTGAGGACGATCATGAGGACGATGCTCTGGTTGAATATCGAGATCTGTTTTTTGTACGGTGTTATCAGCGATTTTATGTGCGGACGCAGGATCTGTCCGATCAGGGTGGGGGCGAGAACCTTGATGATCAGGCTGATCAGCATGGTCATGGCCGGAAGGTCCACACTGTTTCCGGTGGATTGCAGCAGCAGCGACATGATGAAAGGTATTGTCAAAAGCGAGGCAAAACTGGTCAGCACGCAGATAAAGAGGCTCAAAGGGATATTGCCGAGGGCCATGGCGGTCATGACGGTCCCGGATGCAATGGTTGCCGGGGCGGCACCGATGATCAGGGCACCCACTGCAATGTCAGGCGGGGCTTTGAAAAAAAAGTGGGCCAGAAAATAGGCGATAACCGGAAACAGGAAAAGGGAAGATATCAGGGCCGCTAGCAGTACTTTGATATTTTTCAACTGCTCCAGAATGCTGGACGTGTCCAGGGTGAGCCCGGTGACAAGAAACCCCATGAATATGACAATATTCAAAATTTTGTAGGTTTTTATGAAAAGCCCGACGCCGGGAAGGTAAAACGCCGTCATAACCATGACGGCAATGCCCACGAAAAACCAGTTCTTGGCTAAAATCGATTTCAACATCATCTTAAGCGTCAGATTTTTATTTTCACATGCTTCTGGGGACGGAAGATAGCGTAGGTCCCGCTGGCTTTAGCCACCAGGCTGTCGTTGTTGAAAATTTCAGACTCCAGGCTGGCCACATTTTTCCCCTTGTGGAGCAATTGGGTGGCACATTCCAGGGTGCCCTCCCGGACTGGTTTGAAATAATTTATTTTTATTTCTATGGTCGCACAGGATTCAGACTCTTCCAAAAGCGGGTACAATGCACCCCCCATGCCGGTGTCCGCCAGGGCAACCATTACACTGCCATGCACCACGTTGTGCGGGTTGAAAAGTTTTTCGTCGGCGTCGATGTGGCAAAAGCTCCGGCCCTTGTGAACGCTTTCGAATACCAGTCCGATCAGTTCGGCAAAAGGGTGTTGCATAGTTGATGAATTCCTCTTAAGGCCTTGGCTGCATCAATGGATGACGATGTGGAGATGGTCCTGAAGCGGTTCCACAGTCCCTATGACGACCGCATCCGTTACACCCGCCTGGATCAATTCTGCGGTCAGCGGGCCGGCCTGCGATGCGGGCAGGGATAGAAGAAGGCCGCCGCTGGTCTGGGGGTCGAAGACGATTTCCCGGTGCCAGGGCGGCAGGTCCGCCTCGAAGCGCATGTGGGGCGAGACCAGTTCACGATTGGCGGCGTTTTTGGCTGTGCTCACCCCTTTTTGATACATTTCAAGGGCCTGGACCATGATCGGGACACGCTGAATGTCGATGCGGATGCATACATCAGACCCCCTGGCCATCTCAAAGGAATGTCCGGCCAAACCGAATCCGGTAACATCGGTGGCTGCATGAATGTCAAACTGCCTGGCGGTTTCCGCGGCTGTCTTGTTGAGGGTTGCAATGGTTGCAATACAGGCATCCAGGGCATCAGGGGAAACCAGTTTTTTAAGATTGGCGTTAAAGATGACACCGCTGCCCACCGGTTTGGTCAGGACCAACCGGTCCCCGGGTTGGGCGTCGCTGTTTTTCCAGATTTTATCGGGGTGGACCAGGCCGTTGACGGCCAGGCCGAACTTGGGTTCGGCATCTTCGATGCTGTGGCCACCGGCCAGAACAGCCCCGGCCTCGGTGATTTTGTCCAGGGCGCCGGCAATGATTCGATTCATGACCTCCGGCGCCAGCTTGTCCGAGGGGAAGGAGACCAGGTTGAGGCAGGCAATGGGCTTTGCACCCATGGCATATATATCGCTGATGGCATTGGCGGCGGCGATCTGCCCGAACACAAAGGGATCGTCCACCGGCGGAGTGATGTAATCGGCGGTCATGACCAGGGCGGATTCATCACTCAACTTGTAGACGCCGGCATCGTCGTTGGTTTCGATGCCCACCAGCAGGCGGGGATCCTGGTGCCTGGGCAGGGTCAGCAGCATTTTGTCGAGCCCGACCGGGTCGATTTTGGCCGCTCAGCCGCAGGTTTTGGACAACCCGGTCAGGGTTGCCTTTTTAAAATGGTTTAACAAGGACATGCTTGCTCTCTTTACCGTTTTGGGTACTATGATTTCCGGTTCATCCGGGCAGGGGCTACTCCGTACCGGTCATGCCCTGCAGGATTGTAAAACCGGATTCAACATTGCTGATTTGGGCTGTTCCCCGGGCCAACTCGCGGGCCTTTTCCATGATTTCCAGCCCTTTTTCCGGATCGCCGCGGTGGCCGACGACCAGACCCATACCGACATAGGCGGGTGAAAAATTAGGATCGAGTTCTACGGCCCGGTTGAACTCCCACAGGGCCGCATCGAGTTTTCCGCTTTTCATGAACTGGTTGCCGTTGTCCACATGATGTGAAGGCGTGTCCAGGCCATGCTTCAGAAAAATGTTGTCCGGGCCGCACCCTGTGATTGCCAGTAGAATACAGGCTGCAAAAATTATGCTGAATTGTCTCGTTCCCATAACGTCTCCTCAGTCAACCACTATCATCACACGGCATTTTTTTAAAAATGAAAGATGTTCCGAGGCACTTTTAATTTTCGAGGCATCGGCATTGCTGATAATAATCGTAGAGGGCCTGTTATCAACTGTTCCCAGGCCTTTAACTGCCAGCGGTTTCCCAGCCACTCTGGGATGCCGACTTATCGCTTC
>JAFDAT010000555.1 GCA_019313725.1 Deltaproteobacteria bacterium | reverse complement strand
TTACCAGAGGCGTTTCACCTTCTCCGTTGACGATGAAATCGATATGTTTAAAATGATCAAGATAGCTTTGGGAAGATGGACCGCAGAAAGTTGAACCGCCCACGACAACAAGGATATCGGGGTTTATTCGCTTGATTTTGTTTATAAAATAAAGTGCGGCCGTCAATTGACACAGAGAAACTGAAAAACCAACCAAGTCCACGCGCGACCAGTCCACCTGCTTGATAACATCACTGGAGGCCGTTTTAACCTGACGGACAATGTCGGGGAATGCCTGCCGCTTCAGGACAGGATCTTGCCGGGCGTACTTCAGGTACATCTTTTGGATCCCCGGCCTGCGTTGAGGATATAGCATGGCGGCATAGATGCTTTCCGCCAGCCAGGTACGCCGGGACAGGGACTGGTAGGTTTTATAGCCTATCTGCGCGGCTATGCTCAAAAACAGGTGCCGGGCATCCGTCTGAATGCTCGGGAGGTGTTGATCAAGGTAGGCCTTGAGCACACCGATCTGAATAGAGGGACGATTAAAAAGCGGCCATGGTGCCGCCACAAGCGTGGTATTCTGAATACGCTGCTGTTGACCATCCGGGATCATACCTGGTTACCGCCCATGTAGGTCTCATCCATATCCGCTTTAACCAGGGGAAGCGTCGGCACAGCCGGGGGCGTAAAATCAAACACGAGTTTCAAAAATTTCAAAACAATCCGGCCGGTAGCGCCCCACAAGACTTCCTGCGAATGTAGATAATCTTATCCACTTCCCAATTGGGGTAGAAGCGTTTCTGGTGTTTTACCCAGCCGGCCATGGGGTAGATCATGCGTTTGAACAGCACCAGTTCCTGAGAAGGCAGCGGTCCTAAAAACTGTACATCCAGGGGGATCAGGCGCATCTCTTCGAAACCCTCCCGGAGGCTTGTAGAAAACAACGAGCGCAGGATTCGGGCCTGGGCGGGTTTTTCCGTCTGAAGCGCTTTCCATGGGGGCCACTTTGCCATGGGAAATCCGGGCAGGGTCAAGGCGTTGCCTAACAACGGATCCAGGGTGGGCATAATGCCCCCGCCGGGACAGCACAAATCACCGGGCTGCCGCACCTTGTCCGAGCGTTTGTTCAAGATAAGACAGGGTTCCGGAGCCCTCCCGTTTCCGCAATGGTTATACCCCAGAAGAAACAGCACCGCCGAAGCGCCGGCCAGCGCCGACCAATCTTCCGGATATACTTGATACGGCAGAACGTTCCGGGCGATTGCGCTTTGTATTTTTTCGATCAGCTGCGATTTATGGATTAAATTAAGATTCATGCAATAACGGTTCTCACAAGCATCGAAACAGCATCCAATCACGAAACCACGAAAATCAGTGAGAAGAATGCTCAACGGTAATTGTATTATTTATTTTTATAACTCATTATCTAAAACAAACATTTTTGTTCCTGTAATAAAATTCCCATCGCGTAGCGATACACTCTTAAAATAAACCGGCAAGCTTGATGCGGATGACTTTATGCCTTTATTTTGCCGGTTTATTTTAAGAGGCACTCCAGCTCCTTCAAATTTGCCGCCTGCCCCACCGTGACGATGGTGTCCCCTTCCTGTATTCTGCTGTCGGGTTTGGGGTTGAACTCCATGGTCCCGTCAGCTTTTTTTATGGCAATGATCAACACATCCAGGCTTTGCCGGATTTTCGATTCCTGCAGCGTGGTATTCACAAGTTTACAACCCGAAACCACCGGTATCTCCTCAAAATTGATGTCCATCTCCTCGTCCGAAAAGGCCATTTCCAAAAAATGAATTACCGTGGGCCTCAATATGGCATGGGCCATCCTTCTGGCGCCCAGATCATAAGGGGATATGACCTTATCCGCAGATAATGTAATGATTATTAAGCCTTGCAATAATTTTTTCCAATTTCCGCCTCCCGAGGATAATCCGAATGCGTCCTTCAACAAGAAATTGCACGGTGCTGCCCACCAAATACAGAAACAACCCCACACCGAAAAAGATCAGCACGAGGGTAAAAATACGGCCCCCCATGCTGATGGTATTGACTTCGCTGTAACCCACCGTCGCCAGGGTGATGGTGGTCATGAACATGGAGTCGACCATGTCCCACCCCTCGATGAGCATATAGCCTGTTGTACCGAAAGTGAACAGCACCAGGAAGAGGATCAGGTTTTTTGCGGCCAGGTTGAGATGGAACAAGGGCATCACTTTATAATTTCAACACGTTGGAATTGTTGTCTGCAGCTGCGCTGCAGGGATACAGGGTTTGAGCAATGAAACCTCCCCGCGGCAAGCCGCGGAGTATCATCCTATTGGGCTTTATAATCCGAATCGAAATCGGGATCGCTATCGAAATCGAAACAATATGACACTTTGGCCCTATAATCTGAACGTTTACACCCTTTGATAGCTCATGTCGGGTGGCACATAAAAAGGCCAATGACCTCAGTTAACACCCGGAAATCGATTCCGATACCGATTTCGATAGCGATTTCGATGAAATGAATGCCTAATCGTTGCATGCGACGCAGGCAGATCGCGTCTCTGAACACAAGTGTTAGTAGT
>JAFDAT010000189.1 GCA_019313725.1 Deltaproteobacteria bacterium | reverse complement strand
TTTTTTCATTCTCCCAAAAACAGTATATTATTATTAAATACCGATAGTTATATTATAGCATTCTATATGTAAACATTTTTTAATTTTTCAGCCCAGCAACTCAACAATGAACAATTCCTCATAATTCTATGAGCAGGAAATCAAGATAACGGTGTCGGAATTTTCTATAATCTAATAACATACTGATTTATTAGATTTTTAATATTAATCCCCATACACAGCGACCCGATAAGGTTGGTGTTGTGATAGTTATACCCAAACCGGATGAACCGGAAAAGATGAACATCGAACGTCCAACATCGAACGCCGAATAGCCACAAGCAGGAGTGGCAATCCGCCTTTTTTTAAATATCCATTCTGGATATCGACCGGTTTAAAATCCCCCAGGGCTACTACCAGCACCACGGGCACACCTGGTTGAAGGTCGAAGAAGATTCCGAGGATCGGGTGGGGCTGGATGATTTTGGATTGAAATTAATGGGCCCGCCGGACACCATCGTTCCGCCGCTGGTGGGATAGGCGGGCCGCTGAAAATCTGCGAACTTATTTCTGTGCAAACGCTTAATCTTCAAATCGCAGGTATGAAAATTTATTGTTTCAATTCCTGCCAGATCTTTTCCCTGATCTCCAACCCCTTGCCGGTGAGGTAGCGCAGGCTGGGTTGGTCGCATTTTTCCAGGTACTCCTTGGTCATGACAAACCCAGGCCAGGCCTTCATCTCGGACGACACCATGTCCATTACCGATTTATGCACCGGCGGATAGCCGATCCACTCGACATGCATGGCATTGACTTTCGGCCGGAAAAAATAATTCAGGAAGAGGTGGGCAGCCGCCGGGTGTTTGGCTCCGATGGGGATAAATTCGGTATTGGTGCCCCAGAGGGACCCTTCCTTGGGCAGCGCACCCCGCATCTCGGGCTTGTCCCTGGAGAGCAGCCAGCCGTCGCCCGTCCACAATTGTGAAATATGGGCTTCTTCATCGATCAACAGACGCCGCGGCCAGGAATCGTAGGCCATAACCTGGGCTTTCTGCTTCATCAGCAGGTCCCGGGCCGCCATCAGCTCTTTTTCATCATCCGTGGTCCAGGAATAGCCCAGGTACTTCAAGGCCGCACCAATGCTGTCGTAAAAGCTGTCGATCATGGTGATTTTACCGGTGTATTTGGTGGAGTCGAACAGCAGCCCCCAGGATTGCGTCTTTGGATCGTTGGGATCCACATACTTGGAATTGAAAGCGAAGGTAACCATGTACAGTGCGCTGGGTACGTGGTACTGGTTGCCGGGATCGAAGTCCGCCGATTTGAACCCGTCCATCAGGTAATGCTTCACGTTGGGCAGGTAATCGTAATTAATCTTCCGGATCAAACCTGCCGGAGCCATCTTCATCACGTTGTTGGGACCCGTCCCCAACACCAGATCGTAAGGTGTTTTGGGGTTCAACATAAATTTGGTCATCATCTCGTCCGTGCTGGCAAAATGATCCCGGGTAATCTTCACCCCAAATTCCTTGGTGAAATTGGTAAACAGTTCTTCAGGATACCACTCGGCCCAGTCGTAGATGTTGAGTACATTCCCCTCCGCCCGAACCTGGTCCAGGCAGGCTTTGGGGACAGGGTAATTCTTGGTTGTGTCGGCCGCCGTCGCCTGAATACCGAATCCCAGAATAAGTGCCGCACACACCAACCATACCAGACTGCTCTGAAATTTCTGTTTGTTTAACATGGATACTGCCTCCTTTATGCTTTTAGGTTTTCCTGATTGAATCCTTTGCCGAGCGCTTCAATTTTTCACAAATATGTTTTATGTATTTTTTAGTTCAGCTGCGGCCCTGTCCAGGATGCCCTGGATCACTTTTTTTGTATCCGGGGAAAGCGGTTGGGGCTGGTGATTTTCCAGAATCCACTTTACCTTCTCGTTCAGAACCTGTCCCAGCTTTGTTGAACCGCCCGCTTTCCATGTCTCATAATTTTCCCGGTTGATCAAGTTGGGGTACCAGATGGACTTGAAATGCCGCATGGTGTGGTCCTCTCCGAGAAAATTGCCTTCAGCCCCGACCTTGTGGATCAGATCCACGGCCGTGGTTTCCCTATTCACCTCGATGCCCCTTAAAAAATATTTGTTGGCCTCGATCATCTCATCAGCCAGCACCATGAGTTCCCAGCACGCGGTGAGGCCGGATTCAAGGTACCCCACATCGTGAACCATGCTGCTGCCCGCAAGACCGGCCTGAAGAATGGAAAAACAGGCCTCATAGGCTGCCTGTTCATCCAGAACCTTGGCGTCGCTGCACCCGCCCGTATTGAAATCGGGCAGGCCGTAATATGCGGCCAGTTCCTTGAGGGCCACGTTGCAGAGCATCGCTTCCGGTCCCACGTAAAGATAGACTGCGGTTTTCATATCCAGGGGCGCACTGCCGCCGCCGGTTATGATCGGGGCGCCTTTGCGTTTGAGCTGGGTGATCACCAGGCCGCTTAAAAATTCGGCATTGGACAGGGTGATGGCGCCCGCCAGGGTCACCGGTGCGGTGCCCCCCATGATGGGTCCGCTGACATAGACCACCGGAATCCCTTTTTCGGCACAGAACATGAGCTTCTGCAGGGAGTCCGGCGGGTGGGTCAGCGGCGTGATGGGCTCGGTGTAGTGAATCATGAACGGCCGGTTGCGAAAATTTTCCGGGCCGCCGGTCACCATCGATGCCATTTCATGAATGTCGGCCAACCCCTTCAGGCTCCACGCGGTGAACAGGATGGGTTTGGTCGTATTTTCAAGTTGCAGCACGAAGTTGTGCCGGTCCGATATGGACGGGTTTACCTCCTCGGGGGAAGTCCCGCCCATGCTGGCGCAGAAACTGATATTCGGCAGATAATCACAGATCCGGGCGGCTTTGGCCACGTCATCGCCTTTTGGCAGCCGCCGTTCACCACTATCCACATCGATGACGCACTTGGTGTCGGTTCCCAGCCCGTAATGGACGTTGTTTCCCTGCAAGCGCATAGCCGGTTCGCCATTGCGATCGTAGACCGTGATACGCTTGGGCGCATGCCCCAGGCATTCTTCCACCAGCCAGGAGGGAATTTTAACGCTGTTTTTATCCCTTACGTCGGCCCCGGCCTGTTCCAGAAGCGCCAAAGCTTCGGGCAGCAGTACCTTGACACCTGTCCTTTCCAGCACTTCGAGGGAGGCCTCGTGTATCTGGCGCACCTGGTCCGCAGACATCAGTTTCAGCTGGGGCCTTGCCATCATTTCGTGTCCGTCGGTTAATTCGATACCGGTCATAGTTCTCTTCCTTTCGTCCATGCGATGGTAGATCCTTATCCATAGAAAAATTTTCCTCGATTAACATTGTTATCGTTGCAACAAAGAGATGCTGGTTTCTGGATACTTGAGGCGATTGGCATCGAGCATCCAGGAACCAGTATCAAGCATCCAGCCCATCGAAATGGCTGATATGCTTGCGCATGATCATCCCCGCCTCACCCGGTTCTCTGCGCCGCAGGGCGTCCACCAGCCGGCGCCAATCCTTTACTGCGGTTTTTACGTAAGCACGATCGATGGGATCCTTTTCCCACATGGGGTAAAGCAGGATCTTGTTGATGGTCTTGAGGATAGGGACATAGACCGTATTGCCGCAGATTTTCACCAGGCATTGGTGCAGGGCCACCTCCAGATTGATGAACCGCTGCTGATCCAGGGGATTCCGTTCGAGCAGGGCGGCAACACCGTCAACATCTGTTTCAAGAGCCAAGATTTCGTCCATGCCGGCGCGTTCGGCCGCCAGAGACGCCACCGTGCTTTCCGTAGCAGAGCGAAACTCCGCCAATTCCAGCTGCGTCACGTTTTCCGTGCGCATCAGCATGCCCAGCGTTTCACTCAGGCGTTCCTGTATACGGTCGGCCACGAACGTGCCGCCCTTGGAACCGATCTTGATTTCCAAAAGGCCCTTCTGTTCCAGCACCCGAAAGGCTTCCCTGAGGGTGCGGCGGCTGGTGCCCAAAGATTCGATCAGTTCCCGTTCCGGCGGCAGTTTGTCTCCCGGCGTCAGCCTGCCGGAAAGAATCGTCTCCTCAAGCTGGTTGATGACCACCTGATATGCCCGCACCGGTGCAATGGGTTTAAAGAGTTCCATGTTCGGCCTCTGTCGACATTTATTAATCGGAATAATTACAATGGTACCACCATTTATAAAAAGATCAATAGAAAATATCCTCAGCATCAACAATTATCAGGATAGATAGCCAGACCCAAAGACGCTAAAAAGTATATTTAATTCTTAGGATCAATTAATTCCAAATAATGCCGGCTACTCGGACATCAATTTTACCTGACGAGGCGTGTCGATGCCGAAACGCTTCATGCGGTTCCACACCGTCACACGCGAAACACCGAGAAACTCGGCGGCCTTTGACTTGTTACCGCTCGCCCTTTCCAGGGCATCGATCAGTTCTCTTTTCTCGATTTCGTTCATACGGTAAGATGCCCTGCGTACAGTCGCCTTGGGCTGTTTGCGGGGCTGAAATATATCCGCAGGGAAATGAAAAGGTTGTATCATAGAATCTTGGCAGGTGACAAATGCGTATTCGAACGCACTCCTGAGTTCGCGGACATTACCCGGCCAGGCATACCCCATGAGAGCATCCATGGCCTCCCGACTGATGCCTTCGATGGACTTTCCGCTCTTTAAACGCATTTTCCTGAAAAATACTTCCGCCAGAAGCGGTATATCCTCGACTCTCTGGCTCAACAGCGGCAGGTGAATGGGAATGACGTTGATCCTGAAATAAAAGTCCTTCCGGAATATACCCTGGTCCACCAGCTGCACGAGATCTCTGTTGGTGGCCGAAATGATTCTGACATCGACGGGTATGGGGGTGCTGTCGCCCACGCGCTCCACGGTCTTTTCTTCCAGCACCCGTAACAATTTGACTTGAGTGGATAGGGGCATGTCACCGATTTCATCCAGAAATATGTCGCCCTGGTGGGCCTTTTCAAACCTCCCCGCCCGGTCTTTGTAGGCACCGGTGTAAGCACCCTTGACATGCCCGAACAGCTCGCTTTCCAGCAAGCTCTCGGTGAGGCTGGCACAGTTGACTTTGACAAAAGGCTTTTTTCTGCGCAGGCCGATCTCATGGATTGCCTTGCTGACCAGCTCCTTGCCGGTCCCGCTCTCACCGTGGATAATCACCGGCGCATCCGAACCTGCTGCATTTTCGATGAGGTCGTATACCTGGCGCATGGCAGGCGAATTGCCGATGAGCCCGTGAAAACCGTCCTTGGAACGCATTTCACGGCGAAACTCCTCCAACTGGCTCTCTTTTTCCATGATCTCGGTGATATCGGTGACCGTCTCCACGGCTCCGATAATATTCCCGTCGTTGTCTTTCAATATGGAAGCGTTTTTCAGCGCATGAATCGGGGTCCCGTCTTTGGTGGTTATGATGCATTTACGCTTGTTGATAGTGCCTTTTTCAAACAGGGTGCACCAGTGACGTCCGTCATCGAGAAGGGCATTTTTACAGATGTTACAATCGAGTACGGTACAGGGACGGCCGATCAGCTCCTCCCGGTCGTAACCGGTAATCACCTCGAAAGCACGGTTTATGGAAACGATGGCACCCTCGGTATTCACGATCATGATGCCATCGCGGATCGTGTTCACCACCGTTTTCCAGTATGTATCTAATTCATGATCGAACATAGATCTTAAAGCACCATCGTGTAAAAGGGTTGCGTGCAAAGCCTTAACACCTGTAAAAGAGGGTTGCTTAACAGTTTAACACTCTCTTGACAACCCCCGTGTTGCCTGTCTGTCATCATCGCATCGAACCTGCCGTTTTTCAATGAAAAACTAATTGTTGCTATGCGATCATCCAACCTGGCCCCGATTTTGCTTTACCCAATCATCAGATGAATGGAGGCAAACACCTGCAGAATAAAATGGACATAGAATACACACTCGATTTCAGGGGGTCGATTACCCCCATCATGCTTTTAAAAATGACCCAGATGTTTTCCAAAATGAAAGCGGAAGAGATTCTGGAGATTCGGGGAAGTGATCCGGATACACAAAAAGACCTTTTTAAAGTGCTGCCGAGTGCCTCTTACGAACTTATTTCGGTGGACACCTCGGAAAAATACGGGTTGGAATATTTCTACCGTATCCGTCTGAGAAAACGTGCAAAGGATTAGAGAGGAAAAGCAATGGGAGAAAAAGCAATACGATTGGAAACCAACAAAAAAAGTATTTTCATGGACAAGGTCAAGGATCTCCTGCCGGACGGCGGAAACCTCAATCTGTGCCTGACCTGCGGGGCCTGTTCCTCCGGGTGTCCGGCCACCGGCCTCGGCGGCATGGATCCTCGCAAGTTTCTGCGCATGGCCGCCCTCGGCATGGATGCAGAGATCCTGAGTTCAAACTGGGTGTGGATGTGCACCATGTGCCAGCGCTGCGTCTACGTCTGCCCCATGAAGATCGACATTCCACAACTGGTATACAATGCCCGTGCCACCTGGCCCAGGGAAGAACGGCCCAAAGGCATCCTGGGTTCCTGCGACATGGCCCTGCGCAACGACAGCACCAGCGCCATGGGGGCGACACCCGAAGACTTTCAATTTGTGGTGGAGGACGTGCTGGAGGAGTACCAGGAAGCACAACCCGAATTTGCCGACATGCAGGCTCCCATCGACAAACAGGGCGCCGAGTTTTTTTTG
>JAFDAT010000012.1 GCA_019313725.1 Deltaproteobacteria bacterium | reverse complement strand
AACATCGGTGACGAATACGCATTCCCTGCAGTAGCAGACCGGGCAGGCTACACGGCAATTGTAGCAGTTGATACAGTTGGCCAGATAGGAGGTCAATTTTTCCAGGCTGTCGGTGGCAGCACGCGTTTCCGCCAGCATGCCGTCGCGGATGCGGATGCGTTCAGCAATCAGGTCATCCAAGGCTTTCCTGCGTGAGGACGGCACCTCGGTCTGGGGATACGAAAGTTTGTTCAACAGGTTTTCGCCTTGATCGGTCCGGGCCTGTATCAGCAGTGTTGATCCAGTATCCACACCGAAAATCTCGATTGATATATCCGCACCTTCGGCCACTGGGAATTCACAGGAGCGACATGCGGCCGCCAAGGCGACATCATCGAAGTCGGCGTTTTTAGCGCTAAGTACATGCGTGTAGAATTTTTTTGTGGCCGCATCGACATCTTCTCCGACCCATTTGAAATAATCCCTGTTTCCGAAGGCGCCTAAACAATCGATTCCGATGATAATCAGATCTTCGGTGCGGCCCTGTTTGAGTTTCACCAGTTCGTGAAAAGCCCGTATTTCACAGGGCCGCATCATCGCTGCAATCTTACTCCCCGATGGTTTTCGCGTGAGCCGGGAAACAACTTTAGCGCTGTTTATTGGAAATGCCGGGGACAGTGGATCGATGTTTTCCAGGTGATGCGGGTCTGTCAGCAGTGTCGGCATAACCATGTTCTTCATAGGCAGTCGCCAGGGAGCCAGGATGGCGCTGATATCGTCCTGGTCCAGGATTTCTCTGGAAAATTCTCTCAGAGCCGCTAATAGGTCCTGATTTTCTACTTTAATCTGAGCTGTTTTTGACATGCCGGTCTCCTGGGACATCCTTTGGATGTCATTTGTGCTGTCGCACGTAATTTACACTTCGTGTGTCATTTGCTTCGCGTCATTATGCCTACGGCGGAATTCCTTGTTCCTGTGGCCACGATGAGTGACGCGCAGCAAATGACTATCAATGACAGCGTAGCGTACTGACATTTTTTTAATCTCGTCCATCCTGTTTATCCTGTCGAAATGGGCTTCACCCCTTCGTTGGGGTTCACTTAAAACCTAAAACGTATAATGGTTTTTTATATTACCATTTTCAGCTTCGCCTGGCTGGGTCCCAAGGCTTTGACCTGGTCGACCATCCCCTGCAGGGTTTCGACCAAAAGAACGCCGTCACTGGCCGCGATCCAGGTCAGCCGGATGCGTTCGGGCTCGAATCCGAACTGGGGCAGGATTTCCTTTAGAAGCTTGATCCGCCTGCGCGCTTTGTAGTTTCCATTGATATAGTGGCAATCTCCAGGATTGCATCCGCTGACGATAACCCCGTCGGCACCCTCCAGAAGTGCCTTGATCACATACTTGGGATCCACCATGCCGCTGCACATCATCCGAATGATTTTGATGTTGGGTGGATAAGACAATCGAGAAGTACCCGCCAGGTCCGCCGCCGTGTAGGTACACCAGTTGCAGAAAAAGGCAACGATGGTCGGTTCGAAATCACTCATTGTACAACTCCTTTTGGATTCATTTATGAATCGTTTTAGGTTTTACGTGTTACGTTTTACGGATAATTGACATGCTTTCCGCCAACTCTCTCATTCTTGAAAAGAAGAATAAGCTAAAATCCCACCCCTCGCCACAAGCCTCTTAAATCGTAAAACTTAAAACGGTCCTTATTGTCTATCCAGCTAAAAGTCCCTCAATTTCCGAAAAAATCTGTTTGTCTGTAAAGTGCCTTATTTGGGCCGCTCCGCTGGGGCAGTACCCGGCACAGCTTCCACACCCTTTGCACACGGCCTCGTTGACTTCACTGATGCCCTTGCGTGGATTGAACTCGATGGCTGAATAGGGGCAGAGACCGATGCATACCTGGCAACCGATGCAGATGTCGCTGTCGATGCTGGATATCATCGGTGCCACGGCTACACGGCCGGAGGCGCTCAATGCCATTGCTTCAGCCGCAGCCCCCTTGGCCTGGGCCACGGTATCGGGAATATCCTTGGGGCCCTGGCAGGTGCCGGCTAGAAAAACCCCGCTGGTGGCGGTGGATACCGGTTCAAGTTTGGGGTGCTGTTCCTGAAAAAAACCGTCACTGCCGATGCCGATCCCGAAGGTGCGGGACACCATGTTGGTGTCGGATCGAGGTTCCATGGCTGTGCACAGGATCACCATCTCCACGGGGACCTTCACCATGCTGTTGGACAGGGTGTCTTCGGCCGTGACAGTCAGCAGACCCTGATTTTCCTCAATCCGCGCGGCCTTGCCGCGAATCATGCGTACGCCTTCGCGCTGGACCCGTTGGTAGAATTCTTCATACCCTTTTCCAAAACAACGCATGTCGATGTAAAAGTTATAGATCTCGGTGTCGTGACCGCACTTGTCTTTGAGGAGGTGGGCATATTTCAGCGCATACATGCAGCATGTGCGTGAACAGTATTCGTGGTAGTTTTTATCACGGCTTCCGATACAATGAAGTATGGCGACACTTTTGGGCGGGTCGGTGTACTTGAGGCGATCGTGCGGATCGCGCTTCAGAAGCCTGCCGCTGGTGGGCCCGGTCGCATTGGACAGCCTTTCGAACTCAATATTCGTAAAAACGTTGGCGAACTTTCCGTAGCCGTACTGCTCCATAGGTGTGGGATCGAGGAGGTCGAAACCCGTAGCGATGATGATGGATCCCACATCGATTTCATCAACTGTATCCACCATGCTGTGGTCGATGGCCTTGGCTTCACAGGCTTCTACACAGAGCTTGCATTCGCAGCAGCCTCCGCAGTCCATGCAGCGGGCGGCTTCCGCCCGGGCTTTTTCTTCGGAAAAACTTCTGTCGACCTCATCAAATGTCCGCACCCGTCGAACAGAATCCAGTTGCTCTGGCACGACCCGGTGCCGGCTTTGGATATCTCCCGGGATAGGTTTCCAGTTTGTGCCGGGTGGTTTTTCATCGGCCTGCGGTTCTTCGAGCGGATCGAGGCCTTCTCTGGTCAGATGGCGATGCATGGCCGCCACCACCTTGTGACCTGCGGCCACGGCTTCGATAACGGTTGCCGGCCCGGTTACGGCATCACCGGCAGCAAACATGCCGGGTATGCCGGTCTGCAGGGTCCTATGGTCGACCTTGAAGGTGTTTCTGGCAGTCAGTTCTAGATCGGGCTCGCCGGCAACCCATCCCGTCGCGATCTTCTGGCCGATAGCGGGAACCACTACATCGCAGGGTATGACGAATTCGGATCCCAGAACAGGAACCGGTCTTCTGCGGCCGCTTGCATCGGGCGGGCCCAGTTCGTTACGGATACACGCCAACCCTGTTACTTTTCTGCCTTCTTTCAGTATACTTACCGGCGAGGTGAGGAAGGACATTTCAATTCCTTCCGCCCGGGCACCGGCGATCTCTTCTTCGTATGCCGGCATCTCTTGCTCGGTCCGGCGGTATACCAGCGTGACCGTTTCGGCATTTATGCGTTTAAGAACGCGGGCTGCATCGACGGCCACGTTTCCCCCGCCTATGACCATCACCCTTTTTCCAGGGGCCTCTTTTTTTCCAAGGTTGACATCCCTCAGCAGACGGACGGCATCGACAACACCATCGGCGGCCTCTTCCCCGGGAATGTTCATGGGCATGGATTCGTGAGCGCCGATTCCTAAAAACACGGCGGAAAAACCTTGCTTTTGCAGATCGGCCATGGACAGGTCCGTGCCAAAGCAAAGGCCGGTTCTGACATCTATGCCATGGCTGAGAATATAATTGATTTCATTATCCAGAACATCCAGCGGCAGACGGTAGTTCGGGATCCCCACACGCAACATTCCCCCAAGTACATCGAGGGCCTCGAAAATCGTTACGCGGTAGCCTTTCAAACGCATATAGTACGCTACCGTGAGACCGGCGGGTCCCGAGCCGATGACGGCCACTTTCTCCGGTCGGTCTTCAATCTGCGGCAGCGGCAGCTGGCTAAGATCCACCTGGTCGGCGGCAAAACGTTTCAGGTCACGGATGGAAATGGCGCTGTCCACTTCGCTGCGACGGCAGACTTTTTCACACGGA
Organism: Deltaproteobacteria bacterium; assembly: GCA_019313725.1. Taxonomy (GTDB): domain Bacteria; phylum Desulfobacterota; class Desulfobacteria; order Desulfobacterales; family B30-G6; genus JAJDNW01. The sequence continues at coordinate 17,470 of JAFDAT010000012.1, read as the reverse complement.
GCAGGACAGACCCGTCCGAGGGTTCCCGGCAGGGGCAGTTTTTCCATGATCAGCTTTACGGCTTCCGTATACCTGCCTGATTTTATCAAGGCTACGTAGCCCTGTATGTTGGTTTCAGCCGGGCAGGTTTGCACACAGGGTGCGCGGTCATACTTATCGATACAGTAGGTGATCGGAACGGCCTGGGGAAAAGGCCGATAGATGGCTTTTCTGAGTTTTGTGCCCACGTCCCACTCATTGGGAAATTCCACCGGGCAGGCCTTTTCACATTCACCGCACCCTGTGCAGTTGGTTCTGATATAGCGTGATTTCCGACGGACTTTGACCTTGAAGTTGCCGATGAACCCACTCACCGCTTCTATTTCGCTGTAGGAGAGCAGTTCGATGTTGGGTTCCTGGCCCACGGAGACCATTTTGGGAGTGCCGATGCAGGCGGCACAGTCCAGCGTGGGAAAGGTTTTGTCATACTGCAGCATGTGACCGCCGATCGTGGGTTGCCGTTCCGCCAGGTAGACCTTGAATCCGGCATTGGCAATATCCAAAGATGCCTGCATGCCGGCAATGCCGCCGCCCACCACCAGGGTGTTGGTGCACACCGGGAAGGTGGCCGGCATCAGATCGTGCTGCTGTACTACGCGCAGTACACCGGCGGCCACCATAACTTTGGCTTTTTGGGTGGCTTTGTCTTCATCCTCGGTAACCCAGGACACCTGTTCGCGGACGCTCACCATGTGAAAAGCACGATAGGGGTTGAGTCCGGCACGCTGACAGGCTGCCCGGAACGTTTTTTCGTGCATCCGTGGTGAGCAGGAGGCAACTACCACACGGGTGAGTTGTTGTTCCCGTATATCCTTCTCGATCAACTCCTGGCCGGGGTCAGAACACATAAAGAGATAATCGCGCGAAATCACCACCCCGGGCATGGTGGCGACATATTCGGCCACTTCTTCAACCCGGACCCGGTAAGCGATGTTGATACCGCAGTGGCAGATGTAAAAACCGATTCGTTCAGACATGGACAACCTCCCGGGAGGAATGTTCAGATTTGCCTTCATTGACGGGCATGACCGCATTCAACAGCAATACGGCCAGGTCCTGGACAACGATTTGATTTCCTGCCCCGAGGGCGTTGACGGCATCGTCCAGTGTGCGGATGCAATAAGGACATGCGGTGGCGATCGTATCCGCACCGGTATCAAGGGCTTGTTTAACCCTGAGGACCGCAAAACGCTTTTCGACAGGGCGGGCATCCCAGGCACCGCCGCCACCACCGCCACAGCACAGGCTGGTTTCTTTGCTGTCGACCATTTCGACCAGGTCCAATCCCGGAATGGCGCCAAGCACCCTGCGAGGTGCATCATAGATGTGGTTGTGGCGTCCCAGATAACAGGGATCGTGAAAGGTAACCCGGTCTTCGTACCCGCGAATGGGCTTCAACAGGCCCCTTTCTATCAGCCGGTCTAACAACTGGGTGTAGTGTTCGATCCGGATGACGTCTTTTATTCCGGTGTAGACAGTTTTGAAGGTGTTCAGGCAGTGGGGTGAGGTGGTCACTATTTTTTTTGTGCCGCTGTGCAGGATCCGGTCGCTGTTTTTATCCCGAAGTGCGGCCAGGATGTTCCGGTCGCCTATATTGTGGGCCGGATCTCCACAGCAACTCTCCTTAAGCCCGAGAGTTCCGAAGGTGATGCCGGCCTGATCCAGCAACAGTGGCAGCGCCCGAGCGATATGTCGGTAACGGCTTGAAAAGTTGGCATCATAGGCTGTCGTACAGCAGGTAAACAGGCAGTACTCGTGTTCCGGTGCAATCGCCGGAATCTCCAGGCCGTCAGCCCACTGCATGCGTTTTTCGGCTAATCCACTCCAGGGGTTTCCATTATGCCTGAGGCTGTGGAGGGCCAGCTCGAACTGCTGCGGGATTTTTTGGCTCTCCACATTACGGCACCGCACGGCCCTGGTAATGTCGATGATGTCGATTCCGCGCGGGCAATGGATGCCGCAGGCATTGCAGGTGACGCATGCCCATATGGCTTGATCGAGGTTCTGCTCGGTGGCGCAATCAAGGCTGATTTGGCGCAGAATAGCCCGGGGACTGTAGGAGGCATCGATCCGGTTCCATGGGCACAGGCTGGTGCAGGTACCACACTGCATGCATGCCAGAAATGTCTCACCGACATCGGCCTTGACCGTTTCGATGTCCACATTGGATTCTTTCAGAGCTTTTTCACGGACGGTGGTCAAAAATATGGCCAGGGGGCGGTAGAAGAGATGGGACCACTTGCCAAAAGGGACCTCGATGACGAGCATCGGCACGGCAATGGCCAGGTGAATTACGTACATGACGTAGGTCCCCATGGGCCAGCCGGCCAGGCGTACCATATGCATGAAGATACCGGTCAGTGTCGTGAAAAAAAGAAGGATCAGAAAAAGCCAGTCCGTGGGCTCGGAAAAGCGGTGAATGTCCGCTTTTTTCTGCAGACGGCTGCGAAACATGTCAACCGTGAGGTAAAGCAGAACGCCGGTTGCATAGTAGCCGAAGATGCTCGTGAAATGCCAGCTGTCGTCATCCACCTGAAACCAGCGGATAAAAACGATGATGAGGGTCATCATGGTCATATAGCCGGTGACCAGGATGAAATGCTTCAGCCAGCGACTGCGGTCTTCCCCGCATTCGCGCCATCTTTTCTGGGTGGCAAAGTGAAAAACGAAAGCCTTGGCTTCGGTAATATAGAGCCGGAGCGGCACCCGGGTACCGGCCATGATAAAGCCAAACATTCTGAATGCGTTGGAAAGCAGGAATATCGTCAAAACAGCAGCCATGGTCAGATCGCCGATCTCGATCCACACGACCGGCGCAAATGAGTTGACCGCGACGCGGTCGGTGATGATCGGCCCGTGAAAAAACCAAAAGAGCAGGATGATGCCGAGGGCCACAACGCTCAGCGAGCCGATTTCCCATGCTTCCGACAGATAGAGACGTTTGGCCAGGCCGGTCCAGTCATACTGGGTGGTCAACCAGCGACGCGTGGCCATCATGGTTTCCGCCGGTTCGGCGCCGCGGGGACAATCCTTGTTGCACTCACCGCAGTAATAACACAGCCATGGCTCCGGTGAACTGAGCAATTTGTCGCGTAATCCGAGCTGCAGGTAGCGATAGATTTTGCGTGGGAAGGTATCGTTGCCTTTTGACAGGGGGCACGATGCACTGCAGTTGCCGCACTGCATGCAGATCTCCATGTCGCTGGCCCCGAATTTGGCCACCTCTTTATAAAGCGTTAGGTCAATTCTATTTTCCATTGATGCGGCGCTCTCATGAGTCATTTGCTGGTATTAAAATTTTTTTCTTTGATCCACCAATGCCTGAACCGTCGCGATAAGTTCGTCCGCCTCTGGTGGTTTTTCCATAAACTTATCGTACAACTCGAATTCCTCACATTGGGTGTATCCGTATAAGTTGTGGCATTTCAAAAAGGTTGTCTTGTCCAGGGTCGAGAGCATGATGACCGGAATGCGTTTTAAATCCGCTTCTCGCTTCAAATTGCTGTAAAGATGGATACCATCTTTGCCCGCCATGGCCATGTTGAGGATTATTACGGACGGCCGCTCCTCGACGGCCTTACGGAAACCTTCGGTTTTGTTCTCCGCCGCAATAGGCAAAAACCCGCCTGCATTCAGGAGATTCAGCAGAAATATGCGCGTATCCAATTCATCATCCACCACAAGAATTTTTTTGGCTATGTTTGTGGACACCGCAATACCTCCGAGCTTAAGGGCTCGCTCAAAAATAACTTCACATTTTCAGCGCCCATCCATCCCGCTCAGCGGTGTTGCGAAAATTCGACATATGCCAGATATCTCTGCATTTTCGTGCCTTGCTGAGCGGGCGCCTGAACACTGAAAATCTGCGAACTTATTTCTTCGCAAACCCTAAGTGCCGGTTTTTACTGGCTGGACCCTAATGGAATCAACCGTAGCACAGAGCGTGCCAGAAGGGTATTTTCTATAACATGTTGAAATAAATCTAAATTTTAAGTTGGGCCCCGGCAACAGCGATGAAGGGGTGGCACCGGGCATTGCAACATGTGCAACATTAATATGTTAACATTTTAAATTTATTAATAAATAACTAATCATATTGTTGCGCAACACATATGCAGCAATTCATCAACAAGCATGTCATTAAATCACCAGCACCTGTGGTCCCGGAATGGAGCAAAGCGGCTACAGTCACTGTATCAAATCGCAACACACACTTAACGCTTAAATATTATTGTTTAATTTTATTTTTTTAACTGGATTGTCGCCGTGACCTGTAAACAAATGCATCATCTATGGACAACGCTAACCTGGCGGCATCGGGTCCATTCCAAAGTAAAATGACAAAAATATGCAATAATATCGGCAAGAAAAAGTATAATTGTAAATAGGTGCACACTTGGTATCGATATTGCTCTCTTATACAAGCAGTGGACCGGCAAAAATATTGCTGCAGAAAGGAGGCCGTAAAATGTTAAATAAAGTTAAGCCAAAAAGAGCGCAGACCAAAAAGGCCGTACAGGGCTTCAATGTTCTGGAAAATGAATGTATCTGGATGAAAGCCGGTGTCGTCAATTATCGGAAATGCGATAATGATTTTGACTGCAATAGTTGTCCTTTTGACGTCGGCATGCGTAAGGCCATGGGGGCAGCGGACAGCATGCCCAGCGAACAGGTGGCCCCCAGGTGGGTCGAATTCCTGCAGCGAAGGTATTATGGCTCGGCCCGGCCCTGTCGCCACGCCCTGACAGGTCGTATCGATGCCCCGAAGATTTGTACCCTGAATTATGAATGCTATCATTGCTCTTTTGACCAGATGCTGGATGAAATGGATATCGCCAGGGCCCTTGAATCTCCGGAAATTATTTCTGTGTCGGGCTACAACATGGCCAGGGGGTATTACTACCATATGGGGCACAGCTGGTCACGATTCGAGCACGGTGGGCGCATCCGAATCGGAATGGATGATTTTTCGACCAAGGTGTTCGGCCGGGCGAGGTCGGTGGACCTTCCACCTCTGGGTGAGAAGTTGCAGCAGCATCGGGTGGGCTGGTCTTTTGCCAGAAACGGTCATGAGGCTGCCGTGCTGTCACCCGTAAGCGGTACGGTTCTGGCCGTCAATCACAGGGCATGTGCCCACCCGGCCATCATCCATCAGGATGCCTATAACCAGGGATGGCTCATGATCGTGGAGCCTGAGATGCCGAAAAGAAATGTTAAGGGACTCTATTTTGGTGGGGAAAGCACGCGCTGGATGGAAACTGAGAGCCAACGACTTATAGCGCTGATGGGGCCGGCGTACAAAGACCTGGCCGCGACCGGTGCGCAACCGATTGCCGACGTGTTTGGATCTTTACCGGAAATCGACTGGGACGTGCTGGTTCATAAATTTTTACGTACGGGCCTGAAAAAGCCGGTCATTTAAAAGGTTGATGCGCTGTGTGTCTCGGTTTCAGAGGAGGGGTCTCCCTGGCAGGGCCAGGGCATCTTTGAAAAACCGCGTGCAGTAGCGGCATAAATTGAAAGGGGTCTGGTCCAGGTCCTCGAGGCTGCCTGAAAAGTGCATGAGGCACGGATTGTTTTCACAGTGGGCCAGGTCGTAGAGGTGGCAAAGTTCATGCAACGCCACCTTGGCGGCTCTTTGCAGAACGTCGGGTGAGAGGCGGTCCGGGCCGGGCGGCTCTTTTTTCAGTCGAAAAAGTGAAACCAGTCCAACACGGCCACCCTGCCGGGCTTCGCCGAATACATGGGTGAAAACCGGCAGGAAAATGTCCACGCTCAAAACCCCGATAATTTTATCGACCCCCTTGAAGGGTTTGGATTCCAGGTTTTGAAGGATGGGACCAACATCGAATTGAAGCCTCTGTCTGTCCAGGGCATAGGAAGGGGTGCCTATGGGTTTTAGAACTGTCGCTTCGAGATTCAGGCAAGCGGATATGTGGGCCACAATAACCCTGGGTGCCATGTCGGGTATATCCCCAATGGGGACGACACCAATGCTCTGGGGTGTATTCATTGCTTCTCTGCTCTGAGCCCGTAGCGATCGATTTTTTTGTGCAGGGTAACCCGATTGATGTTCAGAACCTTGGCGGCCCGGGTGATATTCCATCCGCAGTTGCCCAGGGTTTCCAGTATGTAGGCCCGCTCCATCTCTTTCAAAGTAGACGTCCCTTTCTTTCTGGAAACGGTTGTGGAAAGGAAACCAAAGTCTGCGGGGGTAAGGGTTCGCGACCTGGCCAGCACAACCGCGCGTTCGATGGCGTTTTCCAGTTCCCGTACGTTTCCAGGCCAGTCGTACTGTTTCAGAAGTGTCAGGGTTCCCCTGGAGACACGATCAACGCGTTTGGCGGTTTCCTGGCTGTATTTATTGAGGAAATGATTCACCAGCAGCGCTAAATCTTCCATTTTTTTTCGCAAGGGCGGGACATGCAGACGGATGACATTGATCCGGTAGTAGAAGTCCTCCCTGAAGTCACCCTGGGTGATGGCTTCATCCAAATTCCGCCGCGTAGCGGATATAAGCCTGAAATTTACATCCAGGGGTTCACTGCTGCCTACTTTCGTGATCTTTTTTTCTTCGAGCACACGCAGAAGATCGATCTGCATTTTTGAGCTGATCTCTCCGATTTCGTCCAGAAACAGGGTGCCGCCGGCGACTACTTCCAGGAATCCTTTCCTGGAAAAAACGGCATCGGTGAAAGCACCTTTGCGGTGTCCGAAAAGCTCACTTTCCAGCAGGTTATCCGGTACGGCACCGCAGTTTATGGCGATGAAGGGGTGATGAGAACGTGGACTCTTGGCGTGAATAGCCTTGGCGATCAGCTCCTTGCCCGTTCCTGTTTCGCCGGTCAAAAGGACCGATGCATCGCTGGCGGCAATATCGGGGATAAGTTCAAAAATAGCCTTCATGGGGGGCGATTGACCGATGATGTTGTCAAAGCGGGTTATCTTTTCCAGGCGCCCCTTCAGGTAGTTGTATTCATCCGCCCGTTTTTTCTGCTGCGTCACCTTTTCCAGAACAAGCGACAGGTAATCCGGCTTGAACGGCTTCAGCAGGTAATCGCTGGCGCCGATTTTCATGGCTTTTATGGCCGATTCGATGGATCCATAGGCAGTGATAATGATGACGATGGTATCGCGGTATTCCGACTTGACTTTTTTAAGCAGTTCAAGCCCGTCCATCCCGGGCATTTTGATGTCCACGAACAGGATGTCAAAGGGATATTCTTCCAGCTTTTCAAGGGCTTCGAATCCGGATGCAGCCGTATCCACCCTGTATCCGGATCTTTCAAACCAGTGATAAAGCGATTCTCTGACGATGCTCTCATCGTCTACGATCATGATGCTCATTTTTTTATCCATGTCGTCTCCTGTTATCACCTACCGACCCGCGGCCGCGACGGGTGCTTTATTCCAGTAACGGCAATCTCAACGTGAACACCGTTCCCTTGCCCTCGGTGCTCTCGACGGCTATTTTCCCGCGGTGGTTGTTGACCACGCCATATACGATGGACAGTCCCAGTCCCGTGCCCTCCCCTTCTTTTTTGGTCGTAAAAAAAGGGTCGTAAATATGGTCGATGTATTCTTTGCGTATACCGCAACCCGTATCTTTAATTTCAACAAGCGCTTCTCTTTTTTCACGATTTAAAAGCGAGGTAATTTCAAGCCGCCCTCCCTCGGGCATGGCTTCGATGGCGTTGAACAGGAGGTTGAGGAAGGTCTGCTGCAGGCGGTTGTTATCCCCTTTCACCACGAGGGTTCCAGAGTGGGTGTTGCGGACAAGCCGGATATTCTGCAGTTCCATTTTGTGTCGTGTCAGGGTAATGACTGCGTCGAGAACCTCATTCAGGTCGATGCTTTTATATTCCAGGGGGATCTCGCGGGAGAAAGAGAGCAGGCCGGAGACGATGCTACCGCAACGCTCTAGTTCTTTGGACATGATGGAAAGGAAGTGCTGAAACTGCTCCAGGTCTTCGGGTTGAGGGTCGCCCCGGGCTAAAATTCTGGCCATGAGGTCGCTGAACGTCAAGAGCCCCTGAATAGGGTTGTTGATTTCGTGAACACAACTCGCCACAAGTTTGCCCAGCGAGATCATCCGGTCTTCCTGAACCATTTTGTTCAAATCAGCCTTCAACTCTTTTATGCGCTTTTCCCATCCATTGGAGATGGTCTCGGTGATGTCTCTGATAACTTCGATGACCTGAAATACTTCACCATCCTGATTCTTCAACGGGTAGGTTACGATATTGCCATAGCTTGTGCGGCCTTTGCTGCCATAGAATTCATGGACCGCGTGGGCTGATCGGCCGCTTCGGCAGGCTTCGAGCATGGGGCAGCGCATGATGGGTCTTGAACTGGAACAGGGCGTGTCGAGCCCATAATAAACTTCATAGCAGTATGCCCCCAGCACCTGCTGCCTGGTTTTTCCCACGATTTTCAGGTAGGGCTCATTGGCTTCTTGGATGGTGAAGTCCGTATTGAGAACCACAATGGCGGCGTCACTCTCCTGGATCAGAAAATCAGAAAACATTTTTTGCAGGTTGGCCTGGTATTCCGCAGACTTGACCCGCTGGTCCATATTATAGAACGAGCGAAAAAGCCGGCCGAGGTTGTGCTCCATGATGCCGACGCCTTTGGGGCGCAGCCGGGTCAGATCCAGAAGGACTTCACGGCTGTTGGTGAGTTCTATAATGCTGTCCAGATTTTCCAGTTTAAAGAATTCTTTGAAGTTATCGGTGGTGGGGATGCCCATCTTCCTGGCCAGTTTCATTCCATCGGCTTCCGGATTGATGTCGCAGACGCCCAGCAGATTGATATCCAGATATTTCAGGTAGTCGGTTTGCAGAAGCTCCAGAAAAAATTTGCAGGCCCGGCCGCCGCCCACAATGGCGATGTTGAAAGAGAATTTTTGGGGGATTTTACTGTTTTGCATTATCCACCCTTTGCCAGGTTGTTTATGCGACCATAGGTTCTACCCCAACTATGGGGTCTACTCAAGCAATCCATAGCGTTTCATCTTGCGCCATAGCGTTGTCCGATCGATACCGAGGGTTCGCGCTGCGCCGGTCCTGTTGCCACCGTGGTTCGTGAGGGTGCGGACGATTTTCCGGCGTTCCTGCCGGTGAAAATTATCGGTATATCCGAATGGCTGTTTATCATTTGTTTTTACCGGCTGCACCGGACGATGGATATAGGCCGGCAGGTGTTCGGGCAATATTTCCTCTTCCTGGCTGATAATAAGGGCGTGCTCCAGTATATTTTCCAGTTCCCGAACATTGCCCGGATAATCGAAGTTCAGCAATATTTTCATGGATTGCCTGGATATGTTCAAAGGGTGGATATCGCGGGCGGCGCACAGCCTTCTGATAATGTGGTGTATCAGCAGGGCGATGTCCGCGCGTCGGCCTTTCAGAGCCGGCAGGTCTAACCTGAAGACGTTCAGGCGGTAAAACAGATCCTCCCTAAACAGGCCTTTTTTGACCAGCGCTTCCAACCCCCGGTTGGTGGCGGAAATGATGCGCACATCCACCTTTTGGATATGCCGGCTTCCCAGGGGGTAGAACTCCCTGTCTTCGAGCACCCGCAGCAATTTGGCCTGCAGCGAGAGAGGCAGATCCCCGATTTCATCCAGAAATATGGTGCCGCCGTCGGCTTCGTTGAATCTTCCCGGTTTGTCGCGGTCCGCACCTGTAAAGGCGCCCTTGGTATACCCGAACATTTCCGATTCCAGGAGGTTGTCCGGAATGGCGGCACAGTTGACTTTGACAAACGGGTTGGAAGCACGTCTGCCGGCATGATGGATGACCTTGGCGAGCATATCCTTACCCGTGCCGGTGGGACCTTCGATGAGTATGGTGGCATCTGTGCCGGAAACGACATTAACCATCTCAAAGATTTTCTGCATCTCCGGGCTTTTGCCGATCATGTCGTGGAAGGTATAGCGATCCCGGATGACCTGGTCGAGCTGGCGGACCAGGGTCAGGTCGTGAAAGGTTGCCAGGCCGCCGATAATAGCTTCTTTTTCATTTTTCAGGGCAATGTAATTGGCTCGGATGGGGACGGTCTCCCCTGTTTCAGTCACAATTTTTCCCTGCCTGGATTTGTTCATCCAACCGCTTTCCATCGATTCTCTCAGCAGGCACATATCGTCGCTATCTGTATCGCCAAAAATAGTGGCGCAGGGTTTCCCCAACACCTGCCGGCGGTCATAGCCGGATATTTTTTCGGCCTCGTTGTTGAAAAAAGTAATATAGCCACCGCGGTTCACCGTAAAAATACCGACATCCAGATTGTCCAAAATAATCTTGGAGCTGCGCTCCTCGTAGTGGATACGGTCGATCAGATCGGCTATGGGGGAGTGATCCTGCAGTATAGTGAGACAGCCTGCCAGGCGATGATCGCGGTCGTACACGGGTATGGCCATACGTGTCAGCAGTCTTTTGGTCTCTTTTTCGTTGACGATCTCCACATCGGGTTCATGGGTTACTGTGGTATTTTGGTTCCTCAGAAGGCAGGTGACCATGCAGGGAACACCGGTGAAAATTTCCCGGCAGTCCTTGCCGATGACATCGTTTTCCTTAAGACCCATGAGTGCCTGGGCGCTTAAGTTCATGGATTTGACTTTGCGCTGAACGTCAACCGTAAATGCGCCCACACTGAGCTCATCCAGAAGGGCGAGCGATTGATCGCTCAGGATCACATCATTTTCCCGTGTTTCGGGCATGCGGTACCCTGTCTTTCAAATAGGCAGTTTCAGTAGAAATGTCGTTCCCACACCGGATCTGCTTTGTACCTCCACACTGCCGTTGTGCTGTTCCATTATACCATAAACCGTGGAAAGCCCCAACCCCACTCCGTAGCCCTCTTTTTTGGTGGTGTAGAACGGTTCGAAAATATCGGGTAGATCCTCCTCTGAAATCCCCGTTCCCGTGTCTTCAACAGCGATGACCAGCCACGGTTTCTCAGAATCGACGGATCCGTTGATGTTAATTTCGCCACCGTTCGGCATGGCATCCATGGCGTTGAAAATCAGGTTGATCACACACTGCTGCAACTGATTGAAATCCCCTTCCACTGAAGGAAGATCCTGTTGAATATGGCTTGTCAGGTTGATATTCTGAAGTTCGAGTTTATGTCTGCTCAGGGAGATGCATCGGTCCATAAGTTTGTGAATGTGGACAGGTGCAAATGATGGAGAAGATTTTCGGGAAAACGCCAGGAGGTTTGACACTATCTGCGAGCAGCGCTCAATTTCGGTTTCCACGAGTTCCAGATATTGTTTAAATTTTTCTGGCGTATCACCTTTCAAAGGCCCTTTTTGCAGGATTCTACTCATGAGCCGGATGTAATTGAGAATGCCTGAAAGGGGATTGTTGATTTCGTGTACTACGCTGGCGGCCAACCGCCCCAGTGACATCATTTTATCCTGGTGTAGAATCTGAGCCTGGTCAGCTGCCTGCTTTTCTAAAAATTTTGCGTAATCCTGAAGTTTTTTTCGTGAGATGTAACGCTGCTTTGCACGCCCTATCGACAGTTGCAAGGCTTGGTCTCCAATGGGTTTGGTGATAAGATCAGATGCATCGAGTTGAAGTGCCTGGATAGCGAGTTCCATTTCTGCAAACGCCGTACAGACAATCACCTCGATGTTCGCACTGAGCTTCTTAACCGCTTCGAGAACCTGGATACCGTTCATTCCCGGCATTCGGATATCGGTGATAACTATCTGGGGTAATTTTTTGCGGCACTGTTCGAGGCCGGAGACACCATCCAGAGCGGTTGATACCTGGTAGCCATAATCTTTCAGGGTAAGAGACATGACATCCAGAATGTCTTTTTCATCATCGATGACAAGAATATGCCAGTCGGAATGATCAGACATGGTTCCTTCTCTCCGGATATTTTATAAAATGTCCATTATCGTTCTGTTTGAGCTGCACGGGGCAGTTCATGACAGTCTATTGGAAATCAAGGGCGCTGTCAAGAAAAGCGGGGATAGCCCTACCGGGATGCCACCCTGACACCGTCGGCCAGAAGATCACCGATGCCTTGGCGATGAATCATTCTGTCGATCAAGGCCTCAATGGCCGAGCTGTTGCCCCACCTGAGTTCAAGACCACCCGTATCCAAGCCGAACAATTTATAATTCAAGCCTTTAATCCAAATTTTCTGATGTAGAAGGAATGGCCCTCATATTCCGACACGACGAGGTCTCTGCTGGCTACGAGCCGGTCAACGATTTCCCAGGTGGCGCCGGCTTTGGACAAAAGCCTGCTTACCGCAGATTTTCGCATGGGGTGAACAGCCGTGATATTCAATATATCCTCCGCGACATCGCCGGTATAAGCAAATGCATTTCCCTCGTACCCGATCAGATATTCTACTTGGGGTAATTTTTCGGAAAAAATTTGATAGGCTCGATTGAGCCGGTCTTCGCTGGGACAACGGGCCCATTGCTCCAAGGGAGGCCGGGTGGGAATGCTTAAGTAGGCCGTATGGGGGTGCAGTTCTTTGAGAAAATCGGTTAACGCTCTCAAGTGATCGTCACTTTCATTCAGGTCCCGGATCAACATGGTTTCCGTAACCAGCTTACCCGAAAAGTTTTTTGCGAATTCAAGCATGCCTGTGTGCATTGGAGCAAGTTGCAGAAAGGCCTGGGGCCTGTTGATTTTGCGCCATATATTTGCCTGCACGGCGTCAACCTTTAGTGATACCCAGTCGGCCCTGGCAAGTTCCGCGCTTACATCCATTCGTCCCATGAGCGAACTGTTCGTGATTACGGCGATGGGAATCCCTAATGGTTTTAACAGGTCGATTGTCTCGCCCAGATGGATGTCCAGCGTGGGTTCTCCATCCGGAACAAAAGTGAGAAAGTCTACCGACACACCTGATTTTTTTGCTTTGGCCAGCCTATTTTGCGCATCCTTGACAATTTTCTTCGATGCATAGAACGCATCACGGTTTTTCTGCATCAGGGAGGTTTGCCCTACCTGACAGTAGATGCAGGCATAGGTGCACACTTTGGATGGAATGTTGTTGATTCCCATGCTCTGTCCCAAACGCCGAGATGGCACAGGTCCAAATGTCGTCGAAAATATAGCAGCAGCCATTATGCTCTCCTTTGCAAGCTCATTCCCCCAATTATTATAGCATTGTCTGTGCCACATCGATAAATATCCGCCAGTTTTACCATATTAATAACATTTCAGTATGTTATGACGAATCGAATTGCAGGAGCAATTGAGAGGCACTTGCATTATTGCAGTTTTTTATTGCAATATGGTGCATTATTGCAATATAGTCTGAAATCAATATCACTCCCTTTTTAAGCCACCGGCTTAGCACCATTGAAGGCTTTGATTACAATACAATCCTCACCGGATCGGTAGAACCTTTTCAATTCTCACCGGCAGAGCCGGTGGCTTAAAAAGGGAGTGAATGGAGGGGAAAGATTTGGATCATAAAAAATATTCTTTCAACAAAAGCGCTCAGCAAAACACCCATTTTGAAACCATCCTGAACTCCATTGCCGACGGGGTATTCACCATTGATCTCGATTTCAACATCCGCTATTTCAACCGTGCCGCCGAAAAAATCACGGGCGTATCAAAAGATCAGGCACTGGGCCAGAAATGCTTTGATGTATTCCGGGCCAACATATGCCAGACATCCTGTGCGCTGGGTGAAACCATGCAAACAGGAAGTCAGGGCATTAATATCCCCATCAATATCTTAAACAGTCAGGGAGAACGTATATCCGCCAGTGTCAGCACTTCCGTGCTGACGGGCGACCAAGAGGAAATCATTGGCGGAGTGGAGATTTTCAGGGATCTTACCACGGTAGAGACACTGCGGAAGAAAATCAGCAACCAGTACCGGTTTGAAGATATCATCAGCAAAAACTACGCTATCCAGAGAATATTCGATATCCTGCCGGATATTGCCACGAGTGGCAGTACGATTCTCATCGAGGGTCCCAGCGGGTCGGGAAAAGAGCTTTTTGCACGGGCAATTCATAACGCGAGCGGGCAGCATGGAGATTTCGTGGCCGTAAACTGTGCGGCCTTGCCGGACACACTATTGGAGTCCGAACTGTTCGGCTACAAGAAAGGTGCCTTCACCGAAGCCAAAAAGGACAAACCCGGACGCTTTGCACGTGCAGCGGGTGGCACCCTATTTTTAGATGAAATCGGCGACATCTCGACAGCGCTCCAGGTGAAGCTGCTGCGGGTTCTGCAGGAAAAAGAATATGAACCACTGGGAGCAACGGCCAGTATGAAAACAGACGCGCATATAATCACCTCAACCAACAGGATACTGTCCGAACTCGTTGCCCGGGGATCTTTTCGTGAAGACCTGTTCTACCGCCTCAATGTTATCAAAATCGAACTTCCTCCCCTTTCCAGCCGTCGTGAAGACATCCCCCTGTTGATCCAGAACTTCATCCAGAAATTCAATATCCTCAAGGGCAAGGAGATCAAAGGGATATCCGATAATGCATTAAATATTCTGATGCGCTACAATTTTCCGGGAAACATTCGGGAGCTGGAAAACGTTATCGAATTTGCCTTCGTGCTGTGCCGCGGTGACATTATAAAAACAAAGCACCTCTCCCGGGACATTCAAGATGGGGCAATAAAGAGCACTGCCGGAGAGCACCGTTCTGCTCCGCCCCAACTTGACCGGGCCGAAAAAAATGCCATCGTTGCCGCACTTGACCGCCATCGGGGCCACCGTGGAAAAACCGCAGAATACTTGAAGATAGACAAGTCAACACTGTGGCGAAAAATGAAAAAATATGGAGTTGAATAATTCCCCGTCTTCATTCCTTTATCTGTCACTGCATGATTTTGCTCAAGCCCCTATTAGATTCGATTGAATGTTACTATTCTCATGATTTTTCTTGTCTCTTTTAGCCAGTAATCCATGCTCATTTCGTTGAACAACGATTCGGCAGCTTTCAAATGGATTTCCGCCTCTTTTTCCTGATTCCCTCGGGCATACAGTTCCCCCCCAAAAAGGTGCCCAATTGAGATATCCGGGTTTGTATCCAGTTCAGTGAGTATTTCAAGTCCTTCTTCGATTCGCTCTACCGTTTCCAGTGGCAAGCTATCGGATAACTTCCCCATAATCCGTCCTTCCCAAATTAAGGCTCTCCCTTTGAAGTACGATTCACCATTTTCGATGGCGGACGCCAGCGATTTATGCATAAATGAGCGCGCATCTTCAAAATCACCGGACGCATGACAACACATCCCCACATAACATTGAAGGGTTGCTACCTGCCCCTTTATTCCGGCATCCTGAAACGCATTCAGTCCCTCTTCAGCCAGTACCCTTCCGTGTACCGGGTCACCAATATATGCCTCCGTAACCCCTAATCCACCCTTGGCAAGGGCTTTGATTTGAACAACTTCGACCTGTTCCAGACCTTCGAGGCAACGCATAAAATATGCCCGGGCTTCACTCCAGGAACCTCTCAATAAAAGGACCATCCCGGTATAGTAACGGCACAAGCCTATGGTTAAGAGATTCCCCGATTTTATGGCCTCTTCGAGCCCGTATACACAGTTGGATATGCCTTCATCAAACCGTCCCAAATGGGCCAGGCTGAATCCGGATAAAGAATATAATAGCGGATAAACAATCGCTGGGCCCCCGAAGTTATCTTGTTCTTTTTCCGCCTTGTGAATCGTATGAATCACTACTGATGTTATTTCAATTATTTTTGCGTAACGGCCTGTCGCTAAATTTGACAGACAAAGATCAGGCGCAGCCTGTGCCATCGCGGTGAGGTCATTAATTGCAGTCGCCTCTTCAAAGGCTTTACCTGAAAATTTGAGTCCTTCCTTATGCCGCCCCTTGACGGTATGAAAAAAACCCATGTTGCTGTAAAAGCGGATTAGACTCTTTTGGTCATTGAGTTCCCTTGAGATTTTTGCGCCCTCTTCGAGCAGTCCAAGACTCCCCTCAGGAAAATTAAGGATGATGATCGGGCTCATCATGGCATGGATGATTTCCAACTTGTATTGTTTTTGTTCTAAATCCTCCAGATGTCGTTCAAGAACAACAAAAGCTTTTTTATAAAACGCAAAGGCCTCCCAGGCTGAATTATTCCGAATCGCTTTATCCCCCGAGAGCTTTAAGTATTTGAATGTGCACTCATGATAATCACTCTTTGAAAAATGGTGGGCGATAATCTCATAAAACTCCTCCAGCCGATTCGAATACGTCTCTTCGATGGCCATACCGATACAGCCATGCAGCTCCTTCCTTCGGTTAAAAAGAAGGCTGTTATAGGCAACCTCCTGGGTAATGACATTTCTAAAGATATATTCCAGTTCTGGAAAAACCCGTTTTTCATAGATGAGTTCCAGGCTTTGGAGCTGCAGTAAATAGGTTTTAAGATCATCGCTCAACCCCGGAAGGGTCTGCAGGATCCTGAAGACAAAGCTTCGACCAATCACCGAGGCCACTTGCAGGGTCGTCTTTATGTTATCTTCAAGACGGTCCATTCTACCGGCGATGATTCCCTGGATTGTATCGGGCACCAGGTACCGGGACACCGATTCGTTCAATTGATAACTGCCGTTCTCCTTCACAATCGTCCGATTTTCAATCAGTGTGTACGCAAGCTCCTCCATGAAAAGAGGATTTCCCGATGTACGTTCGATAATGAATCGTTCAATTTGTCGGGATATCTCGCCTTCTTTCAGGATACACCGTATAAACTGCTTACTTTCATCTTTAGAGAGTGGATATATCCCGATCTGCGTATAAAAGGATTTGCTTCCCCAGGGATGATTATATTCGGGACGGTAGAGCAGCAACAGCAGGATTTGCGTATTCGATATCCACTCGATAAAATAGCTGATAAATTCTTCCGAAGTCTTATCAAGCCACTGAAGATCATCAATCACCAAAATGAGAGGGGTATCCTGGCTTAAGCGGATGAAAAAGTTCCTGATGGCCTCGAATGTTTTTATCCGTTTTTCCTTCGGTTCAAGGCGTTCCCATCGGGGTTCTCCTGCCGGAAGCGATAAAAAATGCCTGAAGGCGGGCAGAGACGGGATCAATTCCTTATCAAGATCCTCCAGCCTGGTTTTCAGTTTCCCATTGATCCCCTCTTCGGATTCCCCCTCCCCGATATCAAAATAGGACCTGAATATCTCCAGCAGCGGCAAAAAAGGAATGCTGCTGCTATACTGAAGACATCTGCTTTCGATATACCTGCAAGGCTCATCCGCCCTGCGGTGCATCTCGAAAACGAACCGTGATTTTCCAATGCCGGCTTCCCCGACCACGCCAACCACCTGACCTCGGCCGGACAGAACCTTTTTAAAGGCTTTTTGGAGGTCATGCATTTCATCCTTGAGACCGATATAATCGTTGAGTCCCCGGACTTTAGATGCATCTATACGGCTGCGTATCTCACTCG
>JAFDAT010000011.1 GCA_019313725.1 Deltaproteobacteria bacterium | reverse complement strand
CAGATTTTGAATCAAATCGTATGGTCTCATTTTTATAGCCAAGAATATTGAATAACACGTAAGCGGAGCCCAATGTTGCATGGCCGCATAAATCCACCTCGCTTACCGGTGTAAACCATCGGATATAAAAATTATCGTCCATAGGTACAAAAAAGGCGGTTTCAGACAAATTGTTCTCTTCTGCAATGGATTGCATTGTTTCATCGGGTAGCCATTCAGATAGAGGGCAAACCGCTGCGGGATTGCCTTTAAATACATCCGATGAAAATGCATCAATCTGGTATATTGGTAATTCCATTTGAGTTCTCCAAATATTATGGATTTCAAGGAAAGATGACTTGATCAAACAAAAGAGGATCATAATGTAAATTTAAAAGAATAGAAATGATATTCTTCTGAAACTATTTTGGGAAATACTGTCAATGCATAGCCGTAGGCTTGAGTTGATCAAGTGTTATAAAAATAAAGACAAACCCTCTTAGATGTGCACCTCGGCAACAACCATGAATGGTCCTTTGGTGTTGGACCTACCCATAAAATATGTCTGTCCCAGTTTTAAGTTTTTGCTATCAAGAAAACCCTTTAAAGTATTCTCGAAATTCGTTGCAAAGGGGAGACCGAAGCCAAACTCTTCATTGGTGTACCCTAAGGCCTTTCTGCCGACATAACCCGATCCAGCTTGGATCATCCTATCCCCATAAAAGTCAGCTATGACAGCGCTTCCCGGCGCTGCGTTTCCCTTGATATCCTGTAGTGTTTTGCGCACATCGGCCTCAGTTAAGTAAAGAGTCACACCTTCCCATAGGAAGATTGTCTTTTTGTTAGGATCGTAACCCTTTGCTCGAAGTTTCTCGAAGATACTCTCATGACTGAAGTCAACTGACACGAATTTAACGTGGCTTGGATCGATGCCAGCAACGCGAAGAGATGTAACCTTCAGCTTCTGTGTCATGGGCTGGTCTAATTCGAAGAAAGTAAGTCCTCGATTTTTCAGCCCGCTGTATGCCCGAGTGTCGTATCCAGCGCCCAACACGACGAACTGCGCAATATCGTCAGCTAATTGATCAATAATCCTATCAAAATAAAGCGTCCTCGCAACGACGATATCAGCGATTCCCTCTTTACCTTCATTGGGAACTCGCGGATAGCCGAAAAGCCGATTGCTAATCTTGTACTTAACCCACAAGGGTAAGAGACAGAACCACAGCCCTTTCGTCGAAGTATTCGGCAATGATTTAGCCAGTATTTCAGTAGCCTTGTCCTGGCGAATGCCGAACACATGCATTGTCCAACGCCCGTTAAGGACTTCAATTGCTGTCTGAGAGACTCCTAACTGCTTACTGATAACCATTTGTTTGTATGCTACGAGCATAATACCAAGCAAACCTATTGGGAGAAATATTATCTGGAGAGGGATGAAGACTATAAAAGAGATAAAATTCATAATGAGTTCAATTTTTGTAAGGTATGTGATGTGATGAATATCAGAAACAGACTCTTCCAGCAAGATTCAAGAAATTTACTGGGATTGAAACCAAGGACTACTTGCCATAGTCCATTTTTCTATTATTTCAGGACTATAAATGGTATTCTTCAGGATCTCACATCATTTTACTTAAAATTTTCAATCCCAGAATGCTCCAGTATAATACCGGTTAAAATATTCCTCATGCTTTTTCAAAGATTAGAATCGGCAATATCAATGTTGCTGGGACCGGTGCCGATAAAGATTACAGCAAATTCGGAGATTTCCCAAATTAGAAGATTGTTGAGTCTAAGATATTAATATCACATTAGAAATGATCAAATCAACTGTCAGTTAGTGCTTTCAGAGGTGTTGATTTCCGTTTGTAGCTTACACATTTAGATATTTCGAATTGTTGGAGTATCGGACTTTAGAAAATTGTCCTAAATCGACAAAAAGTATCCCAAAAGTACCCAGCTATTTTTTAACAACCGCTATTGATCATTGATATATGGCCGTTTGCAACGATATAGAAAAAGTGTATGATTAGCCTTAAACGCCGCTAAACCGATGGCCTGGATCGCGCACAGTGCCGCAAGGATCCCGAACGCTGTCCGTAAAAGGAGGGCATCAAAATGAGAATACATGAACAGCACACAGATTACCTGTTGACGCAATTTTCAACTATCAATTCCTCATTCTATAAAAAAGGGTCTCATGTTGCAATGACACAACCACGATCACGGTAGGGGCACGATGATCTTAGCGACATGGTGCCCGCAAGCCTGCTCATCAAGATGCCTCAGCAGCTGATCCAGAAGTAAAATAGCAACATAACCGGATAAATTTGTGGTTATGTCAGAAAATTTTCTCTGAAAACAATCAGAGCTTACAATTACCCTTTACAATGCAGTCAAGAAGACGTATTATCTTATTACGCAAAATGTAGATACATCAAACGCGTATTCACGTAATGTGTAATGGGCAGATCATCTCTATGGAAAATCCTTTTTCGTATTCAGATTATGTCACCGGGGAAGCCTTCTGTAATCGCATCGCTGAGCAAAAGGATTTGATCTATTATGCGCAAAATTCGCAAAATGTTCTTTTGTATTCCCATCGCCGTATGGGAAAAACCTCTCTTTTGCGTCAGGTGGTCTATAATCTCAAAAAAGCAAGGCCCAGGGTCCAAGCTGTTTATATCGATCTGTACGGCACACTTGATGAAAATGATTTTATCGACGCCATCCTGACCGGCCTTACGCAAATAGAATCAAAACTTGAACGGATTTTAAAACAGATGGCCGGTCTTAAGATAACCGGCAGCATCGATCCTATTACCAATTTGCCAACCCTTTCAGCATCGATTCAGCCGAGGGAGAAGCCTGAGTACCTGGAAAAGGTTCTAAACCTCCTATCTTCATACGCAACCAAACACAAATTAATGGTCGTTTTCGACGAGTTTCAGGAAGTGGCCAAATATTCAGAAAAGGCTTTTGAAAAGCGCCTCCGCAAAGTGATTCAGGGGCATCGAAACATCAGTTATATCTTTTCAGGCAGCCAGAAGCACATTCTGATGGAGATGTTTGATTCGGCAAAACGTGCCTTTTACAAGATGGCTCGAAGCTATCCACTCGAAAAAATCGAAATCTGTCATTATGTCGATTGGGCACAAAAGCTTTTCAAAAAAAAGAATGTCACTATTGCTGAGGGATTGATTACCGATATCGTTGAACGCTGCGATTATCAGCCCGTGTATATTCAGCAGTTTTTATTTGACCTGTGGCGTTCCACCACTGTCAGTATTGATGTTCTTGATGAAATCCAAAAATCAATCATGACCCGGCAAAAGAACCAATTCATTGTTCTTTGGGACCTGCTGACCTTGAATCAGAAAAAAGCTTTGCGGTTGCTCGTTGAAACAGGAGGTATGAGCATATATGCTGCCGAACAGCTTCAACGTGTCGGCTTTAATTCAGGGTCAGTCCTTCAAAGAGCGTTGGTGTCACTCGTTAAAAAAGAGATACTATCCAAAAATGATACGTTTCAATTTCAAGACGCGATGCTTAAAAAATGGGTTTGGAGCTTATCATAACACCCATCTCATGCCGTCCCTTTGCTTCTTCGATGGCCGTTTGCAACGATATAGAAAAAGTGTATGATTAGCCTTAAACGCTGCTAAACCGATGGCCTGGATCGCGCACAGTGCCGCAAGGATCCCGAACGCTGCCGGTAAAAGGAGAAGACCGCTCGATGCACTCAATGCAAACAAAAACCAATGGTCGCAGGGACGATCAAATTGTCACAACAACATGCTCTTACGACTGTGGCGGCCGCTGCCTCCTGAAGGTACACATTCGCGATGAAAAAATCGCCCATATCAGCACCGAAAATCGAAAAGGCCTGAATATCCAAGCCTGTCCCCGTGGACTGGCGCAAAAATCCGTGGTTTCCCATCCGGACCGTCTGATGCAGCCGCTCAAACGTATCGGCGCAAGAGGAAATGGAGATTTCAAACCCATATCCTGGAATGAAGCGCTGGAGACCATCGCAGAAAAAATACGGCACACGATAGTGCAATTCGGAACGGAGTCACTCTATTTTGTCACCAATACCGGGTCTATGGCAGCCCTCCACAATACACCCACTGTAACCCAGCGCTTTTTCGGTCTTTTGGGTAAATGCACGACCACCTGGGGTGACCCTTCCTGCGAAGGGGCTCTCCAGTCCGCACTGGCCACTTTTGGAACAGCTGCCACCGGCAGTACCCGTGACAACCTGCTCTCCTCTAAAAGCATTATCCTGTGGGGCTGGAATCCCCTGGAAACCCGATTCGGCCCGGATACGATACCCTACCTTGCACGGGCAAAAAAGGCCGGGATCAGAATCGTTTGTGTCGACCCGCGCCAAAACCCGACCTGTCATGCATTGGCGGATGAATGGATCCCGGTAAAACCCGGGACGGATACGGCTTTGCTGATAGCCATGGCTTATGTCATGATCGAGGAAGATTTGTTGGATGGACGCTATATTGAGCGGTATACGCATGGGTTTGAAAAGTTCCATGACTATGTGACCGGAGCGACAGACGGTGTGCCGAAAAGTCCCGATTGGGCCCATCCCATTTGTGGCACACCCGTAGAATCCATCGTCAATCTTGCCAGGGACTATGCAGAAAACAAACCGGCTTCACTCATTGCGGGTTGGGCTCCCGGGCGAACCGCATTTGGCGAACAGTTTCACCGTGCGGTATCGACGCTTTCGGCAATCACCGGAAACATGGGTATCGAAGGCGGCTATACTGCGGGCGGGCCCGACACTGTTGACATGGGATTTATTGATGCGACCCTGCCCGTTCCCGATACCCGGCACCATGAGTTGCATTTTACCGGCCTGTACGATGCCCTGCTCGGTCAAACCGCGCAGGCTAAACACCCGGAATGCAAACTGCTGTACATCGTTGGCTGCAACCTGCTGAACCAGAATCTTAACCTGAACAAAGGCAAGCAGGCCTTGATGCAGGTGGATTTTGTGGTCACCCACGAGCTTTTTCTCACGCCAACCGCCCGATATGCGGATATCGTGCTGCCGGTCAAACACTTTTTTGAAGGGGAAGATATCGGACAACCCTTTATTGGCGGACCGTACTGCATCAATATGTCAAAGATTCTCGATGCTCCTCCCGGGGTAAAATCTGATCTTGAAATATTTTCGGAAATCGCCCAACGTATGGGCATCGACAACTACAACGACGTTTCCGACGAGGAATGGCCGAGAACCTTTTTAGATTCAGAATCCGCGTTCCCGAATCTCGAAACGCTTAGAAGTGCCGGTACGCATGAATTTGAAATGGAACGTGCCCATGTTGCCTTTAGGGAACAGATCGAGAATCCGGACAAATATCCATTCCCGACGCCTTCTGGAAAAGTTGAAATTTTCAGTCAGCGGTTTGCCGAAATGAACATTCCCGCCATTCCGACCTACCTGCCGTCATGGGAAGGCCCCAAAGACCCGCTGGTGCAAAAATTTCCCATACAACTCGTCAGCCCACATTCAAAAGTGCGGGCCAACTCTCAATTCGACAACATCGAACCGCTTAAAAAACGGGGAAATGACAACCTTTGGATGAATGCTGCAGATGCTCACCAGAGGAATATCCAGGATGGCGATGCGGTGCAGGTATTCAACCAGAGGGGCCGCATGCGCACCACCGCCAGCGTCACCCGCCGTATCATGCCGGGCGTTGCCAGCATTGACCAGGGGCAGTGGTATGCTCCCGATGATCGCGGCATCGATTCCGGTGGCTGCGCAAATGTACTCACAACCGACAAAATGTCTCCTGCCGGTGCATTTCCCTGCAATACATGTCTGGTTCAGATCGAAAAATGTTCTGCCATGTAGTTCATGCAACTATGGGGTTGGAAGTACCACCCTCAATGCTGTAGTTTTTTTGGGTGGCCGCGTTTTACCCTGTACGAACGGCAAAGCACGCCTGCCGGAAGGACCCAGAAAACCTAAAAAACCCAGCATTCACAACTGACCGGATTCTTTGTTTACACGAACACAGAGGTGTGTTATACTATACCATAACATTTATTTTTGGAAGGAGCTCTGCTTATGCCGCAGGTTTCACTCTATTTAAACAAAAAAACATATACGAAGGTTCGACGCGCAGCAGAGGCGGAATCAATATCGCTTTCGAAATGGGTCTCGAAAAAGCTTGACCAGGCGATCGCCGCTGAATGGCCGGACGGGTTCAACGAACTGTTTGGCTGTATTCGAGACGACAGTTTCAAGGTGCCACGAAGGGAAACGTTTATTTTAGATGCTCCCCGAGATAGCTTATGATCCGCTTTTTGGATACAAACATCTGCATCTATTTCCTGAAGGGCACGCATCCTTTGGTCAGGAATAGACTGATGGAATATGGGCCTGAAGATATTAAGATTCCCGCCCTTGTGAAGGCTGAACTCCTTTACGGCGCCGCAAAAAGCGCCCGACAGGAAGAGAATGAAAAACACTTGGCCCTTTTTTTGGAGCCTTTCGAGATCGTACCTTTCGATGATAATGCAACTGCCCGTTACGCTGATATCCGCTCCCGGGCAGAGGTAAAAGGCACACCGGTGGGACCCAACGATCTGATTATCGCAGCCACTGTTCTCTCAAGAAATGGCATCTTAGTGACAAATAACATCAGAGAGTTCCAGCGTATTCGGGACCTCTTGGTCGAAAACTGGATACTGGAGAATCTATGATTCAGGTAGAATTCCTTAACTTTAGGCACTTTAGATCATTTTAGCTCACTTTAGTCACTTCATGTTATGAAATAAACACTCCCTTATAGGAAGAACCCAGTGCCGAGCCTTCTGGGCCCGGGTATCTACTGCTGAATTATCAATGCGCGGCCAGCTGTCCGAGATCGGGCCTGCCGGTGAGTTTTGCATGGATGGATCGGTTTAGAAATACTTTTTTTCCGTCGGCTGCCGCCGAGATGTTGTCGATGGTCTCGATCTCAACTTCCCGTGAACTGGTGCCGGCGATCTGGGCCTGGTGCCGCACCTGTTGTACCAATTCCTGCCGGGCAAATTGATCGGCTTCGGTAAATTTATCAAAGTGGCGCGCACCGGCCAGGCCATCGATCAGGTAGCCCCCCCCGTCGTGGTTGGGGATGATGCGCAGATGCTGTTTGACCAGAATGTTGCTGGTGATGGCGCCAATGGCATTGGCCACATCCGCGTTCTCCGGCAGAATTGTCTTGGCAATCAGGTGTTCCGATATCCTGGGCAGGAAAAAGTGAATGGGCGCACCAATGCCCACCACCGGCTGTTTTAGCTCGATCTGCATGGCATAACGGTCATTCCCGCCGCTCAGCATGTTTTTGACCAGGGTTGTGCAGACAGGGCAGGTTTCCATACCGTCCGGTTCCGTCTCCTCGGCCAGCTGCCTTTTCAGAATTTCCAGGGTGAGACGCTCGACGCCCATGTCGAGAAGTTGCCCGGCCATCTCGGGAATTTCGATCTGCGTCAGGCGTGAAAACAACCTGCAGAAAGTGTGTGCAGCCGCATCGTCCCAACGTACAAACTGGCCGGTTACGTGCAGCAGGTCGGTCAGGGTCAACCCGCAACGCTGGACCGCGTAATTCTCTTCCAGACGCTGCAACCCCAGCGCCTGTGGGAACAGGGCCCCGGTCTTATCCACCAGTTCCTCGATGGAATGTGGCCGGATGTTCAGAAGCTTGATCACCTTTTCTTCCATGGGGGTGAAATCCATGTTATCCGTCTTGCCCGTGAGCACAAGAATCTGCAGGTCGCGTGTGGATACGGCATATCGACTCAGCTGGCTGTCAACCACCTCCATGGCCCGACCCGCCCCCGGATACATAGCCCCCAGCCAGGCGATGGGCGCAACCCTTTTCGGACCGATGGAAAACCGCCCCTCTTCCCAGGTAATCAGACTGTCGCCGCCAAGCCCGGAAGTGCGAATATCCAGTGCTTTTACATGCGTTTTATGACCACCCACATTGGAACCGGATTCCGAAATGCTCACACTGCCGTTCACGAGTGCCGCCGTATCGGTGGTTGTGCCCCCCATGTCGACAACGATAGCATCCGTAAGACCCGTCAGGAACCGGGCGCCGGCCACACTCGCCGCCGGGCCCGATAAAACGGTCTCAACCGGTCGGTCCATGGCCATTTCCGCGCTCATCAGCGTTCCATCCCCTTTGACCACCATGATGGGTGCCGCAATTCCCAGCTGGTCAATCACTTTGCCCAGATCCGAAATAAGGGCGGCCAGCTTGGGGATGATCCTGGCGTTCAACATGGCGGTATAGGCGCGGGTTTTAAAATTCAGGATGCGCGACAGCTCATGCCCGCAGGTAACCACCAGCCCGGTTTCCCGGACAATGATGTTTTTGACCTTGAGCTCATGCTCGGGGTTTATGGCACCGGCATAGCCGGACACCGCAAAAGCCTTGACTTCTTGTTCCCGAACCATCCTGCGCACTGAATCCACGACCTGTGCTTCGTCCACGGGTTCCAGCTCTTTCCCGTTGATCTCGAGCTGCCCGCCGACGACAATTTGAGGCTGGTAGGAAATTTCGTCCTTTTCCAGCCGTCCATAGGGCGGCATGATCACCATACCCACCTTCTGCCCCTCGTTCTCCACGATGGCATTGGTGGCCAGGGTCGTGGAGAGGGACACCAGTTCTACCCGGCCCAACAGATCCTGGTCCAGCTTTGCCAGTGCAGCCCCGATCCCTTCCGTAAAATCCCATTTCGTGGTCAAGGTCTTACTTTTGCAGAGGGTAGCGTGCTTCTTCAGGTCGTATATCACCGTGTCGGTGTAGGTCCCGCCTGCATCGATCCCCAGGCCGATCCTGGTATCCGGCGCATGCCTTTCATCAATTGCGTCCTCCCTGAATATCGCTATGCGCGGTTCCTTTTCTTTGTCGTCATTCTCCGACCACACAGGGTTGGCCGACAATGTGGATTCAACGGCATCAAAGGCAATAACATAGCCCGGCGGCACCACCAGGATCTCATCCGTGGTCTCTTCGGCCGTCACCAGCTTCTCTAAAAGGGCATGGTCCCCTTTCAGCTTCTCGAACTTCCAGCCGTACTCTGCGGCCATTTCCCGGGCATGATCTTCGTATTTTGAAGATGCCCCGGATCCGGTTTCTATAAATGCCGCCCGTTGATAATTCTCTTTCCAGGTGTTTAAAAACCTGAACGTCTCATCCGCGGCATCCTGGCCGTAGGTTTCGACGAGTTCATCATAGTGCAGCCGCCGGTCCCCGTAGTAAACCGATTTTTTCTGCTGGGAGATGGGTTCGGTCTTTTCCTCGTACCACCCGGCAGAGATGTAATAGGTGCCCGGATACTTCTTGAACTGACGTTTGTAGGCATCATCGCCGCCGAGGAAAAGGGCAATACAATCGTGGACCTTGGGTATGGCCAAAGGGACGCTGCCGGCGCGTATGCCGACGGTTCCCCGTCCGCATACACCATAGCCGACGATAATCCGTTCGCAGTCATCGCGATGGGAAACTTCGTCAACGGCGGCCTGCAGTTTCTTCCTGAGAAGGTCGGGGTTTTCGTGAAGCCCTGCCGGCAGGAACCGGGTACCTATGTCCAGCCCCAATTCCCCGGCTATGCGCTTCAGGTCCAGGGCCAGCACCGCGCAGGCAATTACATATGTTTTCTTTTTTTTCAACAGCTCACATCCATTTTAAAAGTTTTCATCAAAATACCGGAACTTATCATGTTGGCGCCGTGGGCCGTGGCCTCCAGGATATCGCTGTCCAGCCATCCCAGGTCATGCAGCTTTTCCATATCGACCGCTTCCACCGCATCCGGCGTTCTGACAGCCTTTAGGACAAAGGCCAGCATGGCCCGGTCTTTATCCTCCAGGGGCGCCTGTAGAGGATCTGCGGCCATTTTATCGATGTCTTCCTCGGTCATGCCCTGCAGCAGCAGAAAATTTTTGTTGAAGCCGGTGCAGAAAGTAAAATCAGACTCCCGGGCGACCAGATACCGAATGGCTGAAAGCAGGCCGAACCCCAGGTTGGGATGCTTGGAAAAATATTGAACTGACGCCCACAGGGTTTCAATCATCCAGGGGCTTACACTGGCCAGTTCCATGGGGCCGGGGATGGTACCCATGGTCTTCTGCGCGGTTTCCAGGATTTCCTTGACCGGTTCTTCTGCCGCTTCGAGTGTAACGGTTTTAATGATTGCCATTTTTACCTCCATACGTATTTAAGCGATTAACGAAAATTTTAGAAGCTTTAACATAATCATGAAATTGTATCCGAATTCAAGATTTTTTTACCGTCTGGGTCTATAACGGTTGCATCTGGATCATCACAAACATAGAGCATGAAAATTTGTCAGCTGTAATTCTCGGGTTTGGGTGTAAACACCACGGCCGGTTTAAGCTTGACAGGATGCCTGAATCCCGCCGCCTCCTGGCTGCTGCCGTATTTTTTCTGCAGTGCGGTCAGTGTGTCGATCTCCAGGGCAAACATGGGGCAGGCCTCGACGCAGATGGGTTGTTTCCCCTGGTCCAGCCGCTCCAGGCAAAAATCACATTTCTGCATTTTGGCGTTCTCTTCGGGACCGAACTGGGGAACCCGACTGCGGCAGGCTTTCAAACAGGGAGTTTTCTCACACTTTTCCCGACCCAGGCATGCGTCCGGGTCCACCACCACGATGCCGTCGGAAACCCTTTTGGATATGGCCTCAGATGGGCAGGCAGCCATGCATGCCGGCGTTTCGCACTGGTAGCAGGGTGTGGCCATGAATGCCAGGAACAGGTGGGGAAAAGTCCCTTTTTCAATGGTCTCTATCTGCATCCAGTTAACCCCCTCGGACTGAAGGTCATGCCAGTCCTTGCAGGCCACACGGCAGGTGTGGCACCCCGTGCACCGGGTCTGGTCGAAATAAAATCCCATCTGTGACATCGACTTCTCCCAAAAAAGTAGATACCCGGGTCCAAAAGGCCCGGCACTGGGTTCTCCCTATAAGGGAGTGTTTATTTCATAACATGAAGTGACTAAAGTGAGCTAAACACTTCGAGTTAATTTTTCGGCAGAGCCTAAGGACTCTGACCTGGCCCATTGGACCAGGTTTTTAATACTGGAATAAAATTTTCTGTGATCTACGCCCTAACAAAAAGGTTTAATGGGCAAAATGATCAATCCTGCGGTGAAGGCTCCACCTGAACCAACGCGCTGTTCATGGGGTGAGCCCCGCCCGGGGAAGCTTCATCCCGGGTAAGTACATTGGCGCACCCGCCTCTGTCGACACCCTTCTCATCCGGATCGTACCAGGCACCCTGCGTTAATTCCACAACCCCGGGCATGATTCGCTCGGTTACCCTGGCCCGGATGCGGACCCGGCCCCGGTCGTTGAATACATCCACCGTGTCTTCATCACGGATATCGCGATCCAGGGCGTCAACCGGGCTGATCGCGATGACATGGGGCTCTACTTCGCTGCACCAGGACACGTTATGCCAGGTGGAGTGGGCCCGTTTTTTGTCGTGGGGCGTAATCAGCTGCAGGGGGTACTGTTTCGCCAGGGGAGCATCATGGCTTTCCGCATGCGGCATGTACCTGGGAATAGACGGAACGCTCGGGTCCCCCATTTCCGCCAGGTGTTCGCAGTGGATTTCAATCTTGCCCGACAAGGTTGGGAAAGATGTGTTGTCCGGATTCTCGATCTGCTCTTTGAAAGAGACCACCGGTTCATCGAGTCTGATTTTCAAGACACCGTCGCGCTGCATGGCACCATAGTCGGGGATATCATTCCTGCCGGCGGCAATGCCCTGCAGGATCTCGTCTTCCGAAAAATTGTACATCATGGGCGATATACCCAGTTTCGGGGCAAGCTCCCGGCAGATATCCAGGTCCGATTTTGATTCATAAAGGGAGTCCACGGCCTTGTTCAAGTAGATGTAGTAAGGCGACCCCAGCCAGGGAGGTGCGATATCGTTGCGTTCCATAAACGTGTTCACGGGCAGGACAACGTCGGCAAACCTGGCGGTAGGTGTCATAAACTGTTCGTGTACCACCAGGAAATCAAGGGCTTTCAAAGCAGCTTCTCCCCGGCGGGTGTTGGGATTCTGGTTCAGGCAATTGCTGGCCACCACGTAGCCCAGTTTTATATCGGCCGGATACCCGCCTGTTCTTCCCCTGAGAATGGCGTCGAAAATCTTGGCGTTGTGGATTCTGGCCCCGCTGGGATTGGTGCCGCCGTAAAGCTTGTGCAGCGAATATTTTCTGGGCAATGCCCCATCCTCCACCGGGTTGCCCGTGGGTCTGGCTTTTTCCCGGTCTGGAGGTGCCATGGCCTTTTTGTGGCTGAATTCACGACTGGAGTACGCACGCATGAATCCGGATGCATAGCCGCCGCTCACGCCGATGTTACCGGTAATGGCTGTCAGCACGTTGGCAGCCCTCGAATACTGCTCACCAAATGCCGCTCGGGCCGGGGCCCACCCGGCGATTAAAGCCGCCGGCTTGATCAGCGCATACTCCCGCGCCAGCTGGGCAATCACTTCAGCGGGCACCGTGCTGATGGATTCAGCCCATTGAGGGGTTTTTTGAACACCGTCATCAACACCAAAAAGATAATCTTTGTATTTTTCAATGCCCACGGTGTGCTGATCGATAAAGGCCTGGTCCTGCAGATTTTCCGATAGAATGACATAAGCCATGGCGATCAGCACGGCGCTGTCAGTGCCCGGACGAATGGGAATCCACTGGCTGGCGAAGGTTGCGACTGATTCGGTATACCGGGGATCGACGGCCACGATCTTGATCCCCTTCTCCCTGACCCTGGCAAGCATAAGGCTGGTACCCGGGTCCTGAATGGTCACCGCCGGATTCCAGCCCCACAGGATCACCATTTTCGAGTTCAGCAGGTCTTCTCTTGAATTACCGGTGCGTATGGTCCCGTAGGTAGCCATGGAAGCATACATAGCACCTTCATACGACGCTATTCCCCAGGTGCGCGTGAAACCGCCAAATTCCTGCAGCATGGCTCCCACCGGGAGGGGCCCGTGCAGCATGCCCTGGTTGCCGCCGCTGGCCATAAGGAGAATGGATGCGTTGCCATAAGTCTCTTTGACATGCTTCAGCCTGCCAGCGACCTCGTTCAAGGCTTCATCCCAGGAAACGCGCTCGAATTTACCGGCACCCTTTTTACCCACCCGCCGCAGGGGGTATCGCAGGCGATCCGGCGAATAAAGCCGCTGTCGATATGCGCGGCCCCGCATGCAGGCGCGAATCTGGGGATCGTCACCCGTATCGCTTTCAAACCGCGTGACCCGGCCATCTTTGACGTGGGCCTTCAACACACAGCGTCCGCCGCAATCATGGCAACAGCCGGTATTGACGACCCTGACATCGCCGTCCAGGCATGTTTTAGAAACTTCCATGTTTTGTCCTTTCAGTTCCCATCAGCATGATTATTTTACCCCGGTAACAAACATCAGGATTTTAAAACCGATTTTCCGTTCCAATCGTTTGTTTTCTTGTGATTTCATCGGGCGATGATCAAGAATTACGTTCCCCGGGTGCGGGGCCATCTTCAGGAGGCCCGGCAAAACACTGGGCCTTCAGCATCCAGTCACGCGCCGTATCACCTTCGGTTTCAAGGGCGGTGTCGTCCACATGACGTCGCTGCACGACGACAAGGCAGAAACCCTCGGCAGGCCCTGTGATGCGTTGCGATGAATCTTCCGGCCCCCAGGTCCACAGTTCACCGGATGGTGCGGCCAGCTCCACACGCACCGGGGTCTGGGGAATCTCGAGTCCCCTGACGATATGGCTCCAGCCAAAGGTGGTGACCCCAAGGTGGGCAATATGGCGCAGTCGATCCGTGGGTGCCCTTTTAACCTTCTGGGCATCGAATATGTCCTGGCCGTGGGCCCAGGTTTCCATCAAACGTGCCGTGGCAAACGACAGGGCGCTCATGGGCGGACCATACCAGGGGAGCCGGTCTTTAGGTCCGCAATTTTCAAGTTCGACGACCATCCTGTCGCGCTCTTCTCGCCACCACGCCAACAACCCTGTAAATGATCTGTCCCCCACTTTTCCTTGAAAATGTTCCACCATCCCACCGAAGTCTGTTCCGATCTCCTCTTCCAGGTGGCGCCTGAATACATCGGCATCGGCAGCCGCCAGCCGGGCCCGGTCGTCAAAATACGCCAGGTGCTCGATTTCATCTTTCACCGTCCAGCCAAAAAAAGGTGTCGCCATCTGCCACTGGTCCTCGCCCAAAGTGGCCACAAGCGCGTCCAGTTCCGCATGTTCCGCCCTTAAATCACTACAGATCGCTTTCATCGCAGTATCCTTTCTCTACCGTTTGACATCATAACACCCTACCCTTCGATTATCGACGCCGGCATATGGACAAATTTCGCCCGCAGGTATTCCCCATAAGGGTTTACAGCGAAATCCTAAATCCGAATATCAAAATTCTAAACAAATCCAAATATCAAAGGCTCAAATGCTCCAAACATGAGCTATTGGCATGAGCCTCGGCAACCTCGTTTCGATGATTTGAATTTAGGTCATTTGATATTGTTTAGATATTCGTGCTTTGAATTTTTATCTTCTCCCGCACTGGATTCCGCTTCATCCGCTTCGATATCCACCAGGATCTGGCCCGGGGAAACGCTTTCCCCTTCGGCCACGTTGACCCGGGCCACGGTTCCGTCAAAAGGTGCCGCCAGGGTGGTTTCCATTTTCATGGCCGAGAGCACCACAACGCCCTGCCCTTTTTTGACCCTGTCCCCCACGTCCACCGGCACGGATATAACCACCGAAGGGGTTATAGGCGTTACCTCGGTGGGCGTCTGGCTGCCGCTACCCTTCTTTTTCGCCCGGGTTGTCTGCACATCCTCCACCAGGTAGGCCACACCGTTGATCAGAACGGTCTTTCCGTCCGGCCCGTCCATGACGAACGCATTTACATTGACCCCGTCGATGTTGAGATGAATCCGGTGGTCTGACACCAGGGTATAGGCGACATCAACGTCCTCGCCCTCCATGGATACCTTTATGGTGTCATCACCCTCGGCGGTTGTTTCTATGGTCTTGATTTCATCGTTGATTTTCAATTTGTATTCCATGCTGCCCTCAATTTCTGATTTTCAGAGTTAAGATTGAGCTCTCCTATCTTCTGATCGCAGTCCTCTGTGGCTCCGTCCGCTGTAGTTCTGTCCTCTGTCCCATTACAGCCGCCATCCGCCCAGGGTCGCAAACGGGGTCGACACGGTCTGCTCGGAGAGTACAGCCGTCTTTTTCCTGCGGTTGGCGTTCATTTCATCGACGATAAAAGCAATCCGGGCCATATCGGCCTCAACCAACCGCGGCTGCCACTCGGAAAAATGCCTTTCGATGAAATCGGTGTAGATCTGCCCCTTTTGAAAAGGACTGGATTCAAGCACATCTATTAGAAAAGGAATCGGTGTTTTTATTCCCAGCAGAATGTAGTTCTTGAGCGCCATGACCATCCTAGGCAGGCACGTTTCCCTGTCCCGGGCATGCACCACCAGTTTTGACAGGATGGGATCGTAATTGACAGGCACCTCGAATCCCGAATACACACCGCAGTCGTTGCGGATACCCGGCCCGGTCGGTTCCTGCATATAGGCAATCTTCCCGGGGGACGGCATGAAATTGTTGGCCGGATCCTCGGCATACACGCGGCATTCAATGGCGTGACCCCTGGCGACGATGTCGTCCTGTGACAATATCAGCGGGTTTCCGGCCGCGATCTCCAGCTGCTGCCGGACCAGGTCGATGCCGGTGATCATTTCCGTAACCGGGTGCTCCACCTGAAGCCGCGTATTCACTTCCAGAAAATAAAACGTATTATTCTCGTCCAGCAGAAATTCCACGGTGCCCGCGTTGACATATCTCGACGCAACAGCCGCGGCAACGGCAGCACTGCCCATCTCGGCACGCAGTTCCGGGTTCAGTGAGGGTGAAGGGGTCTCCTCGATAATCTTCTGGTGCCGTCTTTGAACAGAACATTCGCGTTCCAGCACGTGCACCACATTACCGTGGCCATCCGCCAGAATCTGAAATTCGATGTGCTTGGCCCGGGTGAAAAATTTTTCGAGGTATATGGTGCCGTCACCGAAGGCTACCGAGGCTTCCCGGGAGGCGGCTTCACAGGATGCCTGCAGTTCTTCGGGCGTATTGACGATCCGGATGCCTTTGCCGCCGCCCCCGGCGGAAGCTTTGATCATCACCGGATACCCTATTTCTGTGGCCTTTTCGGCCAAAACCGCGGGGTCGGATTCGGACTGGATCATTCCGGGTATGACCGGCACGTTGCCCTTGATCATGATATTGCGGGCAGTGATCTTGTCCCCCAGATCGTTGATGACACGGGCGGGCGGGCCGATAAAGACCAGACCTTCCTTTGCACACCTTTCGGCGAAACCGGCATTTTCCGACAGAAATCCATAGCCGGGGTGAATGGCTTCGGCGTGGGTTTCCCTGGCAGCAGCAATAATCTTGTCGATATTAAGATAGCTTTCGACAGGGTCCGCAGCGCCAAGGCATACGGCCTGATCCGCTTCCAGTACATGCACAGCCCGCCTGTCTACATCCGAATATACAGCCACCGTGGCAATCTCCATCTCCCGGCAGGTGAACAACACCCTGCGGGCAATTTCCCCCCGGTTGGCAATCAATACTTTTTTAAACATGCTCATCTCCCATTCCGGGCAAACCGGAAATTCTAATATCTAAATTACAAAAACGTTTTACGCCCTACATGAACAGTCATTAACCTTAAGTAGCGGATTAGCATCTCGCACGCACCAGAGACTTTCCTAGGCAAGGCATCTAAGGGGGTTACATGCGGAATATACCATGCCCGTAGACATCATCCCGGATGGGGGCGTTCAGGGCCGCCGATATGGCCAGCCCAAGAACATCCCTGGTCTTGGCCGGATCGATGATACCGTCATCCCATATTCGGGCGGTGCTGTAATAGGCATTGCCTTCCTTCAAGGCGGCTTCGACCACCGGCGTGAAAATAGCCGCCTCCTCCTCTTCAGTGAGCGGCGGTTTTCCCAGACGCTTGTTCTGATCATTGGTGATGGATACGAGAACACCGGCGGCCTGTTCGCCGCCCATGACGCCGATCTGGGCGTTGGGCCACATCCACAGAAAACGGGGAGAGTAAGCCCGGCCGCACATGGCATAGTTCCCGGCTCCGAAAGAGGCGCCCACAATCACGGTAAATTTGGGCACGGATGCCGTACTCACCGCGTTGACCAGTTTGTGGCCGTTCTTGGTGATGCCGCCCTGTTCATAGGCTTTACCGATCATGAAACCGGTAATATTCTGCAAAAAGAGCAAAGGGATTTTGCGCTTGTCACAGATCTGGATGAACTGGGTTGCTTTTAAAGCGCTTTCAGAAAAGAGGATACCGTTGTTTCCAAGAATACCCACGGGATAGCCATGGATGTTGGCCCAACCGCAGACCATGGTCGAACCATACAGCTCCTTGAATTCGATAAATTCACTGCGATCGACAATTCTGGCGATGACTTCCCGGATGTCAAAGGACTTGGACAGGTCCGGGCTGACAATGCCGTACAGCTCCCTGGGATCGTACAGCGGAGGCTCGGGGTCCTGCATGCTCAGTTTTGATTTTTCATTCTGGGGCAGATTTTTGACGATACTCCGGATCTGGGCAATGGCATCGGCATCGTCTTCGGCGATGTAATCCGACACCCCCGATTCGATACAATGCAGGTTGGTGCCCCCCAGTTCATCCGAGCTGACTGCTTCCCCGGTGGCAGCCTTGACCAGAGGCGGGCCGCCCAAAAAGATGGCCCCGTGCCCCTTCACATGTACGATTTCGTCGCACATGGCCACACCGTAAGCACCACCGGCCGTACACAACCCCATGACCGCGGCAATCTGGGGAATTCCCATCTTTGACATCATGGCCTGGTTGTAAAAACTCCTGCCACCGTTCCACAGGTCCGGAAAGATTTCGGATTGCAGGGGAAGAAAGGCGCCGGCAGAATCGATCAGGTTGATGGCCGGCAATCTGTTTTCCATGCAGATGCTCTGCAGACGTATCCCTTTTTTGACAGACAAGGGATACATGGAACCGCCCTTGATGGTGGCGTCGTTGATGCTGATCATGCACTCTTTTCCCGCCACCATGCCGATGCCGGCCAACAGCCCTGCCCGGTATATACGGCCGTCGTACATGTCCTTGGCTGCCAGCGGGGCGATCTCCAGGAAAGGCGTATTCTTGTCCAGCAGAAGCTCCAGCTTTTTCATGGCCGGCAGCTTGCCCGAGCTTTTTTCCCGGTCCAGGGCCTTTTGCGATCGATCCTCCGCCGCTTTCTTCAACTCCTGGCGCAGGTCCGCCACCAGGGCTTGCATGCTTTCGAATTTTTTTTGGTATTCATCCGAGTTCTTGTCAATTTTTGTTTCAATAATGTCCATGATAGATCCTGTATAAAATTTTTTATTCCAGTATTAAAAAAAATAAATCCAAAGTGTCAAGTGATCTAAAGTTGATGAATCGCTACGCTCTGCCATTTATAAAAAAGATAGAATTCCTTAACTTTAGGCACTTTAGTTCACTTTAGACACTCATCTGTTATGGCGTAGATACTCCCTTCCAGGGAGCATCCAGTGCCCCCGCAGGACGGGATCTTCGACACGCCCTTTGGACCCGGGTATCTACAGTCCCAGGTGCCCGGCGACTTTTTCCAGGTGGTAATTGCTGTCCCCGAAGGCGATTTCACCGGCCTTGGCCTTACGGTAGTAAAGATGCAGATCATGTTATCTTTGGGCACCCTGACATCGTCAAAAAAGACTTCATTGAAAGAGTGCTCGCCGGCAATATTGATCAGGGGGCGCATCTCGATACCAGGAGCGTTGTTGTCCACCACGAAAAGACTGATGCTCCGGTGCCGGTGACCTTCAGGATCGGTACGGGCGATCAGCCAGGCGTAATCCGATATGTGCGCAATGGTGCTCCAAATTTTCTGGCCGTTGATGACATATTCGTCGCCGTTTTGTTGGGCAGTTGTCTGGATGCCTGAAAGGTCGGACCCGGCGTTGGGCTCGCTGTACCCCAGCCACATTTCGATTTCTCCGCCCGCGATCCGGGGTATCCAGTCCCGCTTGTTTTTCTCTGTACCGAACCTCAGGATGGTGGGACCGGCGATTCCCGTGGCGATTCCCGAGCCCGGGGCCCTGTAGTAACTGGTCCTCTCGTCGAATATGGCCTGTTCCATGTAGGAGTGTTCCCTGCCACCGTATTCCCGGGGCCAGGCGATGGTCAGCCAACCTTTTTCAGCCAGCCGGCGCTTGAATTGGCGGCCTATCTCCCTCAAATCCACATCACTCATTTCCATGGTGCCGTATCCGCCCGGCCAGTGCATGGATTTTTCCGGCCAATCCAATGGCAGCTCGGTTTCCAGAAACTGTTCGACCTCGTCACGGAAAACCTGCTCTTGTGCGTTAAATTGATATTCCACAGCTTACCTCTTCACGTTCCCTGCCAGAAAAATTTCGAGTATCAGGCTGAGTGCCTATGATTTCTCCGGTAACTGAGACATAATGTGTTCCGACAAGGCCGTAATCGTCAGGCTCGGGTTTACCCCCAGGTTCGCCGGCACCACCGATCCGTCGGCCACAAACAGGTTGGGATGGCCGAAGATTTCGCCATTTGCCCCCACCACCCCTTTTTCCGCCGATTCGCCCATACAGCACCCCCCCAGTATATGGGCCGTGGTGGACGCGTTGAAGGCCGCTTCGGGAAAGGCGCTCAACGGTATGCCCTTCATTTTCTCGGCCAGGCGTTTGGTAACTTCGTTGGCGATAGGAATATAAACGGGGGCGCGCTGCATACCGGTTGGCACGGTGGAATTCAGGCTGTATCCTCCCAGCCGCCACCAGCGGGGTTTGTATTCAAGTTTGAGGTGATTGCGGTCTGTCTGCATAACCAGGACAATCGTCGTCGAGGCAGCTAGCCCCAGGGGCCAGAGCAGCTTTACAAACCGCAGGGGGTGTTTGACGATTTCCCCCAGAAAACGAATACCGCGCGGTAAGCGGCCCCCGCCATCAGTCATCAACGTGAACAGGTTCAGCAGTACATCAGAGCCTTTATTGTAACGGACCATTTCGATATGGGTGGTATCGTCCGCGTAAATACCCGATGTGATCGCGATCTGATCATTCCAGTCCACGCTCTTGTCCCCGGACATGACGCCGAGCAACGCTTCGGAGTTGGTGCGGACGTAATTGCCGAGCTGGGGAGAAAGATTCGGCAGCATACCCTTCTGGCGGCACTGCATCAAAAGCTTTACCGTTCCCATGACACCGCCGCTGAAGACAACACCCCTGGCACGATAATGCTGTCCGGAGCGGCCCCAGCCCGTGGACTTGCGGGTCTGAACCGTGTAGCCGTCGTTCCACGGGCGTACCCCGGTGACTTCCGTTTCCGGAATGATGTGGACACCGTTGGCTTCGGCCAGATGGAGATAATTCATGTCCAGGGTGTTTTTAGCGCCGACCGGGCAACCCACCATGCAGGATCCGCAGAAGGTGCAGCCGGTCCGCTCGGGGCCGCGACCATCGAAATAGGGGTCCGCAACCGTCTTGTCGGGTGTGCCGAAAAATATGCCCACATCGTTTTTGTGGAATGTGTCCTCACCCCGCATCTCAATACCCACATCCCGAAGGCACTTGTCGGCCTGTCCGATCTGTGGGCTGGGGTTAGCCCCCAGCATGCGCTTGGCTTCCTCGTAATGGGGCATCATGGTCTTTTTACAATTTTCGATGCCCCACTCCGGCAGTTCGAACACCTCGTCGGGAGGCACCAGCAACTGGTTGGCATATACCAGGCTTCCGCCGCCCACGCCGCCGCCGTGAAATATTAAAACATGTTTCAATTGCGTCAGCATCTGGTATCCATAGCAGCCAAGCTGGGGCAGCCACATGTATTTCCGCGTATTCCAGTTGGTCTTGGGAAAGTCATCCTTCTGCCAGCGCTTCCCTTTTTCCAATACCGCCACTTTGTACCCCTTTTCAGACAGGCGCAAAGCAGATACGCTTCCCCCAAAACCTGAACCTATCACAATATAGTCGTAATCAAATCCATTGTTCGACGGCATTGAAAACCTCCTCTTCTGAATATTCATGGATAGCAGTTTTAAGTATTTCCACTTGGAGTTTATATGAAATGTTATACAAAATTCAGACCGAAATCAATATCAGGATAATTCCTGGTGAGCAGTTTGGATGATTTTGTTAAGTTCCCTCTCGATTATCTCCTCCAATTTTCCAGCCTGGTAATGTTTCAATATTTCACGCGCCTTGTCACCGGCGCTCTTGACAAGCGATGGCGAGCCCTGTACTGCCCATTTTTCCCTGGTTTTCGGTTTCAACAAGGATGCGTTCAGGCGGTTGTCCCTGAGGTATTTCAGCGTGGACTCGTGGCCGCGATAATGCCCGCCGATGCCGACGCTCGCAATCGCATCAGCCGCAAGCGTATCCTCATTTATGGTTATACCGTCAATGGATCTTTCCAGGACGGCGAAGAGGTCGTTGGC